>CAJQPV010000098.1 GCA_905480305.1 uncultured Gammaproteobacteria bacterium
CGTCAGAGCAGGTGACGAAAGAAAAAATGGTAGCGGGGGTAGGATTTGAACCTACGACCTTCGGGTTATGAGCCCGACGAGCTGCCAGACTGCTCCACCCCGCATCAACGGCCGAGGAGTGTATCGAGTGCGGTGCAGTAATTCAAGCCTTGATCGCGGCGATTGAGAAATAAGTCTGCTACCAGGCCCGTATCAGGGATAAAGCAAAGCAGAATCAGCTGGCGCGGCGCCGTGCACGGGCAAACTGGTGCTTTAACTGTACGTGGTAGATGAAGCCGGGCAGCACGAACATCACAAACAGGCACAAGGTCACGGCATAAAATGCCCGGTGTTGCGAAAAAATATTGCCGGCAGACTTGTTTTCGACGCCGAGCGCAATTCCACCTGCGAGGAAACACAACACCCGCCATCCCAGCAGCAGCCAGACCGCGGTTTATGTATATGTAGTCAAGGCCTGTCCGTCAGGCAAGAACGCTGGCGCACAAGGCCAGCAGGCCACCCGGAAACAGGCCGAGGCCCAGCACCAGCAGGCCATTAAAGCTGATCGCCATGCGCATATCGGCACTGACTGCCAGTGGTTCCTGCGTTTCCGCTTTGTCAAAATACATCAACTTGACGAGGCGAATGTAATAGAACGCGCCGATGATGGAGAAGAACACGGCGACCAGTGCCAGCCACACCATATCAACATGAATAATGGCCTGCAGTACCGACAGCTTGGCAAAGAAACCAACAGTCGGCGGCACCCCCGCCATGGAAAACATCAGGATCAGCATCATAAAGGCGAACCACGGGCTGCGGTCGTTCAGACCCTTGAAGTCATCCAGCTGGTTTGCCTCGTAACCGGCGCGACTGATCAGAATAATCATGCCGAAGCCGCCGATAGCCATCAGCGCATAAGTGATCGCATAAAACATGGAGGCGGAATAACCTTCCGTCGTTCCCGCCAGCAGTCCGAGCAGCAGGAAGCCGACATGGGAAATGGTTGAGTACGCCAGCATACGCTTGATGCTGGTTTGTGCGATGGCAACGACATTACCCAGTGCCAGTGACAGCACCGACATAATGATCAGCATGCCCTGCCAGTCAACCGACAGGCTGCCCATGGAGTCCACCAGCAGGCGCATGGCCATGGCAAAGGCCGCAATCTTGGGTGCACTGCCGATAAACAGTGTGACTGCCGTGGGCGCGCCGTCATAAACATCCGGCACCCACATGTGGAACGGTACCGCACCAAACTTGAACGCCAGCCCGACGACAATAAAGCACAGGCCAAAGATCAGGATCATGCTGTTCTGGCCAGGCTCGGACAGTGCCGCTGCAATCTCACCCAGGTCCAGACTGCCGGTAGCGCCATACATCATGGACATGCCATACAACAGCATGCCGGACGCCAGCGCGCCCAGCACAAAATACTTCATGGCGGCTTCCGAGGCCGCTGGCGAATCACGGTCAAAGGCGACCATGGCATACAGTGACAATGACAACAGCTCCAGCCCGAGGTAGATGGTCAACAGGCTGTGCGCTGAGACCATCACCATGGTACCCAGCACGGCAAACAGGCCGAGCACGTAGTACTCACCGCGCAGCGCGCCCTTGCTGGTGTGGAAGCTGCGCGCATACACAAAGGCACCGACAGTAATCAGAAAAATACTGGTCTTTAACAACGCCGCCATCGGGTCATGAATGAAGGTACCGCCCAGCACGACTACCCGTTCGGTATCCAGCATGTTCCAGGTCAGTAATGCAGCAACCAGCAATGTCAGCTGTGACAGCACATAGCTGATTTGGCGCAGCTTCGTTCCCACGAAAGCCTCTACCACCAGGATGATGCAGGCCATCGATAGCACAAATATCTCTGGCGCCAGCGGCATAAAATCGGACAAGGGAATAGTCATCGTAATTGCCTCAGGGCTGCACTGCATTCAGCAGCGCAACACCGGTCTCCGCTGCCGGCAGCTTGGATATGGATACATGTGCTATCAGGTTATTGACGCTGGCATGCATGACTTCAATCAGGGGTTCCGGCCAGAGACCGAACAGCAGCACGGCAACTGCCAGCGTTGCCAGGATCACAAACTCGCGCGCATTGACATCTTCAAGCGCTCTGACATTGTCATTGGCGATGTCACCGAACACCACACGCTTGACCATCCACAGACTGTAGGCAGCACCCAGGATCAGGGTGGTCGCGGCAAGAAAGGCAAACCAGAAGTTGGCCTTGAAACTGGCAAGAATCACCATGAATTCACCGACAAAACCGGAGGTACCCGGCAACCCGGAGTTGGCCATGGCAAAGAACACCATAAATGCGCCAAATACCGGCATGGTGTTCACGACACCGCCGTAGTCACCGATCTGGCGGCTGTGCATGCGGTCATAGAGCACGCCCACACACAGGAACAAGGCCCCGGAGATAAAACCATGCGACACCATCTGGATAATACCGCCTTCCATACCCAGCGCTGCACCCTCAACCGAGCCGTTGTTATCAAGCAGCGCAAATACCAGGAAGATACCCAGCGTCACAAAACCCATGTGGGCAATGGATGAATAGGCAATCAGCTTCTTCATGTCCTGCTGTGCCAGTGCGACAAAACCGATATAGACCACCGCCACCAGCGACATGAACACGATCAGCCACATCAGCTCATGACTCGCATCCGGGGTAATCGGCAGGCTGAAACGCAGAAAACCGTAGCCGCCGATTTTCAGCATGATGGCCGCCAGGATCACGGAACCGCCGGTCGGCGCCTCGACGTGCGCATCCGGCAACCAGGTATGCACCGGCCACATCGGCACCTTCACCGCAAACGCCATCAGGAAGGCAATAAATATAAGCACCTGCTCGGTCATGGTCATCGACAGCATGTGGAAATCAAGGATGCTGAAACTGCCCGACTTCAGGTACATGTAGATCAGCGCGACCAGCATGAACACCGAACCAAAGAAGGTATAGAGGAAAAACTTGATGGTGGCATAGACCCGGTTCGGGCCGCCCCAGATACCGATAATCAGGAACATCGGTACCAGCATTGCTTCCCAGAAGACATAAAACAGTACGGCATCGAGTGCGGCAAACACCCCGACCATCAAACCTTCCATGATCAGGAAGGCCGCCATGTAGTGTGCCGTCTTGTTCTGGATCACCTGCCAGCCGGCCAGCACTACCAGCACGGTGGTAAAGGTGGTCAGGATAATCAGTGGCATGGAAATACCGTCGACACCGAGATGGTAGTTGGCGTTAAAGGCATCGATCCAGGGAATATTTTCCTGGAACTGCATC
>CAJQPV010000099.1 GCA_905480305.1 uncultured Gammaproteobacteria bacterium
TCACCAGCATGCCGGTGATGGCACCGCCGCGGAAGGCAATCTGCAGGGCGGCATTGATGCCGTCATGGGCTGCCTCGGCAGTGCGCACATTTGAGCGCACCGAGATATGCATGCCGATGTAGCCAGTGAGCCCGGAAAAGACGGCGCCGACCGCAAAGCCCGCGGCGGTGATCCAGTCAATGAAGTAGCCAACCAGCAGGAATAAAGCAACGCCGGCAATGCTGATGGTGGTGTACTGGCGGTTGAGATAGGCTTTGGCGCCTTCCTGAATAGCCGCCGCGATTTCCTGCATGCGTTCGTTGCCGGTGGGTTTCGTCATGATCCATTTTGCGGACACGACGCCGTAGGCGAGGGCTACAAAGCCGCAGGCCAGGGCAAAGATAAGTTCAATAGGCATTTATATTCTCCTTATTAACCACTAGGGTGTTTTAAAATCTGTGCCCGGTTTCAGGCCGAACAGGGTTTCCAGATCGAATTCTCGGATGAAGGCGTCCACGGCACCTTGACCGTGATCAAGTTTGACCTCGGCCAGGATCAATCGGGTGGCATTGCGGTTATAACCACCGCCCATATTTGCCTGCACAGCCAGTAATTCACGCGCTTTTTCAAGAGTCATTTGTTGTTGATCCTTTCTGTCTGATAAAGACAGAAATTATGGCCACGGAATCCACGGAAGAACACGGAAAAATAAATGCCTTATAAAAATATTTCCGTGTTCTTCCGTGGATTCCGTGGCTAATGGGTTTCACTGACATAGCTCTTAAAGTAAGCGCCGCTTGAGTCTGACTACATTGATCAGGCTTATTTAACCTTGAAATCCTTAAGTTTTTTAGCCACTGAGATATTCTTCAGCTGCACGTATTTCGGCAGGCCATCCTTGCCATAGGGCGGATAGTCTTCGCCCTGCATCAATGGCGCGAGGTAATCGCGGCAGCTGTTGGTGATGCCAAAACCGTCTTTGGTGATGTAGCGCTTCGGCATCATTTTCTCGACGTTGGCCACGCGTGACAGTTTCGCCTCGCCGATCTTCCAGCGATACGGTTTGTTGGAGGTGCGAACAACCGTTGGCATGACAGAGTTTTTACCGGCCACTGCCATTTCCACTGCCGCCTTGCCCATGGCATAGGCCTGGTCAACATCGGACCTGGACGCAATGTGGCGAGCAGCGCGCTGCAGGTAGTCGGCAACCGCCCAGTGGTATTTGTAGCCGAGCTTCTCACGCACCATGTTGGCAATCACCGGGGCGACGCCACCGAGCTGGGCATGGCCAAAAGCATCTTTCAGGCCCTGGTCGGCGAGGAATTTGCCCTTGCTGTCGGCAACACCCTCGGAAACCACGATAGAGCAGTAACCGTACTGCTTCACCTTGGCCTTCACCTCGCGCAGGAATTTTGCCTGGTTAAAGGGCACTTCCGGGAACAGGATGATGATTGGCAGGTCACAGTCTTCCGACGCAGCCATGCCGCCAGCAGCTGCAATCCAGCCGGCGTGGCGACCCATGACTTCCAGTACGAATACCTTGGTGGAGGTGGCGCACATGGAGGCAACATCAAAGCTGGCTTCACGGGTAGAGACGGCAATGTACTTTGCTACCGAGCCAAAACCCGGGCAGTTGTCAGTGACCGGCAGGTCGTTGTCCACGGTCTTGGGCACATGAATGGCCTGGATCGGGTAGCCGGTGGCCTTGGACAGCTGTGAGACCTTCAGGCAGGTGTCGGCGGAGTCGCCACCGCCGTTGTAAAAGAAGTAACCGATGTTGTGTGCGGCGAAGACCTCGATCAGGCGGTCGTATTCACGCTTGTTCGCTTCCAGGCTTTTCATCTTGTAGCGACAGGATCCGAAAGCACCGGATGGTGTGTGGCGCAATGCAGCGATGGCGCGAGCGCCTTCCTTGCTGGTATCGATCAGGTCTTCGGTGAGTGCACCGATAATGCCGTTACGCCCGGCATATACCTTGCCGATCTTGTCTTTGTGCTGACGCGCTGTTTGGATCACGCCACAGGCGGATGCATTAATGACTGCCGTAACACCGCCGGACTGTGCATAAAATGCATTCTTTTTTCCTGCTTTTACCATTGCTTGCTCTCCTTCGAGGTTGTTGCTGTTGGATAAATTTCAGTTGATTTATGCGTTCTCGTTTTCAGGGGCCACGAAATCCGCCTGTACCTGCAGTAACGTCACAATGCACTCTGACAGGTCGTCGTATTCTTCAACGCCGGTACCATACATCTTGTGTACGCGGTAATAGAACTGGCAGCGGTAGTTCGAGTCACCGGTCTTGCAAATAATGAAATGGCAGCCCTCGTGTTCCCAGTAGGCCGCCGGGCAGGGAGTTAGCTCGGTGGCGTAGGCGTTCAGGCGCAGCTCGGTGTCGGCCAGCATCGGTTCGGTGGCTTTGCCATAACGCTCTTCGAGTGTGGTCTTGATAATCCACAGCTCGCTCTCGGTGAAATCTTCGATAGTACTCATTAGAATGTATGCCGGGTTGCCAGTTAGACCGGGGTATACTCCCGGGGGCGCCAGATTCTAGCTCAAAACCTGATTTATTTCATGAACTTCGTTGACTTATGCTACTGGCAGAGGGTAGCTTAAACGCTATCGCGTGCATCGGCCACGTAAAAAACCATGTCTGCATTGAAAAAACCTTCCGTGGTTCAGGAGGTTGACGAAATTAACACACTAAAGGAAGCTACACCATAATGAGAATTGTATTGCTGGGAGCCCCCGGTTCAGGCAAGGGTACCCAGGCGAAATTGCTGGTCGAGAAATACAAGTTGCCGCAAATCTCGACGGGTGACATGTTGCGTGAAGCTGTGGCCGAGGCGACCCTGCTGGGGCGGCAGGCGAAGGTTTCCATGGACGCCGGGCAGTTGGTCAGCGACGAGATTGTGCTGGCGATTATTCAGGAGCGTGTAACCCGCCCGGATGCCCGTAAAGGATTTATTTTAGACGGTTTTCCAAGAAATCTGCAGCAGGCAGAGGCACTTGACCAGTTGTTGACCAGCCTCGGGAGACCGCTGAACCTGTCGTTGCTGGTAGCCGTGGATGTGGATGCCCTGATTCAGCGTTTGGTGGGGCGTCGTACCTGCCTGTCCTGCGGACAGATGTACAACATTTATTATGCGCCACCGCATATCGAGGGGCGTTGTGACGAGTGTGGCGGTCGTTTGCGACACCGCGCTGATGACAACGAGGAAACCATCGGTAACCGCTTGCGGGTTTTTGAAACGCACACCCTGCCGGTTGTCGAGTATTACAAGGAGCAGGGTACCTTGCGTACTATCCAGGGTGTTGGCGAAATTTCCGACATCTTCAAGGCGGTCACCAAGGTTGTGGAAGATGTGAAGTCCAACCTGAAAAACGAAACCCGTACCGATGCTATTCGCGCGGCCTTTGCCAAGCACCGCGCCAGCAAGGCCGAGAAGGCAGCCGCCGACAAAAAATCGACCAGGAAGGCGACCAGCAAAAAAGCTGCCAGCAAGACGGGGAAGAAAACCGCCGCCAAAAAGACAGGGAAGAAAACCGTCGCCAAAAAGACAGTCAAGAAAAAAGTGGTTGCCAAAAAGAAGGCGGCCGTGAAAAAGACAGTTAGAAAGAAAGTGGTGACGAAGAAAAAGGTGACGGCGAAGAAAAAAGTGGCTGCCAAAAAGAAGCTAGCCACGAAAAAAACAGTCAGGAAGAAGGTGGCAGCGAAGAAAAAACCAGCTGCCAAAAAGAAAGTAGCTACGAAAAAGACAGTAGCCACGAAAAAGACAGTCAGGAAGAAGCTGGCAGCGAAGAAAAAGCCAGCTGCCAAAAAGAAAGTCACTGCGAAAAAGACTGCCAGCAAGACGACACGCAAGAAGCGCTGATCGAGGGCTGCCGGCCTGTTTTTATTTATGCCTTGAACTGCCGCCAGTGCAGCTTTTAGCAACCTCACAGTTTGCATGATTTACGATGCTGCAACTCATTAGAGCCTGGTTTGATATTTGCCTGTTCCGCAAGGGACCTCAGGACCTGCCGGTTTCCGGGTTTCTGTCCGGGCTGTCTCTGGCCTGTTATGTACTGGTTTCATTCCTGGTAGCGTCTTCATCCTCCGGTATCGTTGCCGGCGTGCAACTGGCGGCTCTGGATGTGGTGATGCTGATCGTATTTGTGTCAGTACTTTTGTATTTGCAAACCAAAACCGAGCGTCTGGGCCAGACTCTGTCGGCAATGGCAGGTAGTGGCAGCCTGATGGGTTTGTTTGCTGTGCCGCTGGTGCTGCTGGTCGATCCTGGCTTGCCGGCTGATCGGTTGTCGCCGTTGCTGATCGGTAGCTGGCTGTCATTGCTGGTCTGGAATATATTTGTCATGGCCCATATCATGCGCCATGCCCTGTCGACTTCATTTGCTGTTGGACTGGGTGCTGCCGTGTTGTACGCACTGGTGAGCATGCAAATCGTCGCAACGCTTTTTCCACAACAGGTTGTCTGAATGCATATTCATATTTTGGGTATTTGCGGAACTTTCATGGGCGGCATTGCACTGTTGGCGCGGGAACATGGTGTTCAGGTGAG
Source organism: uncultured Gammaproteobacteria bacterium (assembly GCA_905480305.1). GTDB lineage: Bacteria > Pseudomonadota > Gammaproteobacteria > UBA9214 > UBA9214 > UBA9214. The sequence continues at coordinate 4,539 of CAJQPV010000099.1, forward strand.
CGGGTCGGATGCCAATGTCTATCCGCCGATGAGCACCCAGTTATCGGAACAGGGGATTTCCCTGACAGCAGGTTATGATGCGGCGCAACTTGATGCGGCGCCTGACTGCGTGGTGATAGGCAACGCCATGTCGCGCGGCAACCCGGCTGTTGAAGCAACGCTGGATCGAGGGCTGAGCTACACTTCCGGGCCACAATGGCTGTCTGAACAGGTGCTGCAGGGCCGCTGGGTGCTGGCGGTGGCTGGCACGCATGGCAAGACTTCCACGGCCAGTATTCTTGCCTGGATTCTTGAATATGCCGGGCTTTCGCCGGGTTTTCTGATTGGCGGTATTCCGCGAAATTTCGGCATTTCTGCACGGCTTGGCGCAGCGCCGTTTTTCGTGGTCGAAGCGGACGAATACGATACGGCTTTTTTTGACAAGCGTTCCAAGTTTGTCCATTACCACCCGCGCACACTGGTGCTGAATAACCTCGAATTTGACCACGCTGATATATTTCCCGACCTGGCGGCTATCCAGACCCAGTTTCATCACCTGGTACGTACCGTTCCCGGTAGCGGGCTGATCGTCACTAACGCCGACGACAGCAACCTGGATGCGGTTTTGCTGCGCGGTTGCTGGACACCGGTTGAGACGGTTTCATCAGCCGCTGGCGCGGCGCAGTGGCAGGTGCGCAAGCAGACAGACGACGGTCGCTGTTTTGATGTCATGCTGGCCGGCGAGCTGGCCGGGACGGTGAGCTGGGACCAGCTGGGTGATCACAATATTCATAATGCACTGGTGGCGATCGCGGCGGCGCGCCATGCCGGTGTGCCGGTTGACCAGGCAATTGCGGCACTGGCGGAGTACCAGGGTGTTAAACGCCGCATGGAAGTGCGCGGCGAAGTGAATGGCGTGACTGTCTACGATGACTTTGCCCATCACCCCACGGCTATCGCGACCACGCTACAGGGGTTGCGTAGACGGGTCGGTGATGCGCGCATACTGTTGTTGCTGGAGCCACGCTCCAACACCATGCGCATGGGTGTGCACCGTGACACGCTGGCAGCATCCATGCAGGGTGCAGACCTTGTCTGGATGCATGAGCCGGCGGAACTGGACTGGTCGCTTGCTGAGGTAGCCGGGGTGCTGGATGTACCGGTGACGGTGTCAGGGTCGGTGGATGCGATAGTTGCCGCAGTCGTTCAGGCTGCACGCAGCGGCGATCATATACTGGTGATGAGTAATGGCGGCTTTGGCGGCATCCACCAGAAACTGCTGGACAGTCTGGACGGTTAGCAGGGAACTACCGGGAAAGCTGCTGCTGTTTTTCCCATGCCAGCAATACATTGCCCTGCCAGGGTATTGGTAAACCGCTAACTGTCCGCTGTCTGCGTAGCAAGCGCGTTGTCGTACTGTTGCCAAGTGCCCGGGATAACAGGTCGAGCGGGCTCTCAAAGTCCGTCCCGGTGCGCAGATAGCTAATCAGCGGCAGTTCCTTTTCGATTAACAGGTAGGCGATATAGCCGTTCCATACCGGGGTGTTGCTGTTGATGAGCTGCAGGTCGGAAGGCCACAGCCGCAGGATAACGAGCCGCTCTTTATCAGTCTGCCGTGGTGCCACCAGTAGCAGGCCCTGGTGCTGACCGTCGTTGACCTGCGGCAGGATTGGCAGCCCGGTAATCTCCGGGTCAGGTGCCAGCCAGTTAATGGCATTGGTGGGACGCAGTGCCGCTGCAGATGTCCAGGCTTGTGTCTGCAGCACACTTTTCAGTGCTTCAAGGCTGCCGGCCCACTGGAAGTTCATCGGCTGGGTGTTGACCCCCTCAATATCGATTCGATATGCCGGTAATCGTTCCCAGCTGCTGGTAGTCCAGGTAGGCAGTGTCACCCGATGTATTTCCACTGCGGGTGAGTAGTAGGCGAGTTCGCGTTTAAAGTCATGCTGTGTCTGCCAGCTACCGGCCACTATCAGCAACAGCGTGCTAACCCCGAGCAGTCGCTTCACCGGCAGACGCGGTGCCGGGTGCCGGTCATAGGCAAGGCCAATCAATGCAACCCAGATCAGCCCAAGCAAGGCCCCGGCGAAAACATCCGAGAACCAGTGGACACCCAGATACAGGCGCGACAGGGCAATGGCGGTAACCAGCAGTCCGGCAAAGGAGTAGGGTAGCCAGCGCCGGGTAACATGCAGTTCGCGGGCAATGATGAGGGCAAGGAATCCGTATACCGCCAGACTCATGCTGGTGTGTGCGCTCGGGAACGAGTAGCCCCCGTAGCTCGACAGTGGGCGCGCGACCTGTACCGTACTCTTTAATAACCAGGTGAGCAGGCCAACGCTGGCATACGCGGCCAGCCAGTGCCAGGCGGCCTTGCTGTTGCCCTTCCAGAGCAGCCATGCGCAGCTGCCGGCCAGTACCAGCGCCAGTAATGCCTGGTCACCGAGCTGGGTGATGAAGACCATTACCTGGTCGGCCCAGGGAGTGCGCAGGTTCTCCAGTGAATGGAACAGGTAGGCGTCGATGCCATACATCCAGTGGCCGTGCAGTACCTGTCTGGAGGTTAGCAGCAGCAGCCACAGGGCGACGAAAAACAGCGCGGACAGGGCGGCCAGCCCGCGCGCTTCCGGGTGGTCCGGATCAAGCAGAGAGCCGGCCAGTGGATTGATGCGCGGGTGGTTGCGGCTGTATTCGAGCAGTTTTTCAAGGGCGCGGGCAATGTGCGGCTGCAGCAGCCGTATCAGGCCGCTGGCAATCCAGATACCGAACCAGGCAATAGCGGCGACTACCACCAGTAGCACTACCAGCCGGCCGGCGACCTCGGCGGCCAGCCCCAGGGAAGCGCCGAACACCATGCCGGGCAGGATGTAGACCGGTGCCCACAGCGCCGAGGCAATGATGTCGATGACCAGAAAGCGCGAGGTCGACATGTTCATCATGCCGGCAATCGCCGGTACGATTGGCCGCAGTGGCCCGATGAAACGCGCCATGAAAACGCTCTTGCCACCGTGCCTGACGAAGAAGTCGACACCGCGATTGACCATCACCGGGTAACGGCGAAACGGCCAGATGACACGTAGAGTTTGATGGTAGTGGCGGCCAAGCAGGAAGCTGATGAAGTCGCCGACTATGGCGCCGGCGATGGTCGATAGCATGATCGGGGCGATCGGCAATGCGCCGGTGGCCATCAGTGCGCCGGCGCCAAACAACAGTGCGGCACCCGGTATCAGCAGGCCCAGAACCACCAGTGATTCCATCAGCGCAACAAAAAACACGGCGATACTGAATGCCATCGGGTGCAGGGTGATCCAGCTCAGCAGATTTTGCAGCAGTTCGTTCATGCCGTCCCTTGTGGCGGGTGTGCGGTGCTTACAGTGTTGCGAAAACCCTTGCGGCAGTTGCTACCGTCTCGTCGATGAGTGCATCGCTGTGGGCTGATGACACGAAGCCGGCTTCATAGGCGGAGGGTGCGAGATAGACGCCCGCCTCGAGCATGCCATGATAAAACTGCTGGAAGCGTTGCATGTCGCAACGAGTCACCTGCTCAAAGCGGCTGATACGGGTCTCGGAGCTGAAGAAGCAGCCGAACATGCCGCCGACCTGGTTGCTGGTGAAGGGGATGCCGGCCTTGTCGGCCGCGGCTTGCAGACCGCTGGTCAGTCGTTTCGTCGCCTGGTCCAGCTGCGCATGAAAACCGTCGCTGCCAGTCAGTTCCAGTGTCTTTAGTCCGGCCGCCAGTGAGATCGGGTTGCCGGAGAGCGTGCCGGCCTGGTAGACCGGGCCCAGCGGCGCTATCTGTTCCATGATGTCGCGGCGACCACCAAAGGCCCCCACCGGCAGACCGCCGCCGATAACCTTGCCAAGGGTGGTCAGGTCGGGTGTGACGCCGTAATGTCCCTGCGCACTTCCGGGGGAAACGCGAAAGCCGGTCATTACCTCGTCGAAAATAAGGACGCAGCCATACTGGTCACAGATTGCGCGCAGGCCTTCCAGAAAGCCGGGTTCCGGCAGAATACAGTTCATGTTACCAGCGACCGGTTCTACGATGATGGCGGCAGTTTCGTTACCAATTGATGCAAATGCCTCCTCAACGCCGGCAATGTCATTGTAAGTGAGGGTGCTGGTGTGGGCTGCCACAGCCGCGGGTACGCCCGGCGAAGTGGGTACGCCCAGTGTCAGGGTGCCCGATCCGGCTTTTACCAGCAGGGCATCCGAATGACCGTGATAGCAGCCCTCGAACTTGACGATCCGGTCACGACCGGTGAAACCGCGCGCCAGGCGAATGGCGCTCATGGTGGCCTCGGTGCCGGAATTGACCATGCGCACCAGCTCCATGGAGGGCAGCAGGCGGCAGAGCGTATCCGCCATGCGGGTTTCTATTTCTGTCGGTGCGCCAAAGCCAAGGCCTTTGGCGGCCATTTCCTGTACTGCGCGGATGACTTCGGGGTGTGCATGCCCGGCAATCATCGGGCCCCACGAACCGACATAGTCGATATAACGTTTGTCATCGGCGTCATACAGGCAGGCGCCCTCACCACGGGTGAAGAACACCGGATCGCCACCCACGCCCTTGAAGGCCCGTACCGGGGAATTTACGCCGCCGGGAATGTGTTGACAGGCGGATTGGAACAGCTCGTGTGATCGGCTCATGCGGGAGATCCTTGTGACGTTTTT
>CAJQPV010000100.1 GCA_905480305.1 uncultured Gammaproteobacteria bacterium
GATCGGATTTCATCAATGACCTCTTGTTGCTCAGCACGAGCCACCGGTGCGTGCCCGGTGCATGCACCGGTGGCTCGGCTACGCAATTACCCGCTAGGAGCGCCGCAGGGTGCCCTCGCCGGAGGGCGCCTACTATGCTTCCTTTACATTTGCTCGCACGTCGAAGGTTTCAGAACCAAACCAGTCCAGCATGCGTACGTTGACGTCGTCCGGGTGATCCAGCATGGACCAATGGCCACCTTGAATGAATTCAATACGGCACTCAGCATCCACACGTGAAGGAGTATCAATGGCCTGAGTTGGCCACAAGAACATATCTTGCTCAGGGTAAATCACCATGACCGGCACCTTGACGTTCGGATAGACGTTCGGATCTTTGGCCGTTGCCAGGTAGTCCATGACCATAGGGTTGGCTATGTCATAGTTCAGCCATTCGATACGGCCGGTTTCTTTGATGAGTCTCTTGACCTCTTCCTTTTCAGGATGCGAACAGAAGAAAAGATCAAAGTATTTGAAGTCGTTCGCCATATAAAGTTCTTCCATACCTGGTTGAGTATGATGGTAGGTAAACCAGTTGGTCTTAACGGATTCAAGCATGCGCTCGGGGGTGCCTCGTTCCTGAGTCATGTCGTGGGCCTGGCCAAACACACAGCCCAAGTGGCCAACTGACAAGGAACAGTATTTTCTGAACAGCTCCGGTTTCTGCATGAGCATGGGCCATGTAATGGCAGAGCCCCAGTCATGACCCACTAAGTTGATATCTTTAAGCCCTAGCTGATCGATAATTTCAAACATATGGTCGATGATTAGTTCAACCTTGTAATGCTCAACTTCAACTGGACGGTCAGTACGACCGTAACCCAGGGTATCTGGAACGATACAGCGGTAACCTGCATTCAATAGTGCCGGTACTTGATATTTCCAACAGCTACCGTCATCTGGCATGCCGTGAACCAGCATGACTACACCTTTATCACCACTTCCCTGATCGCTTACGTGGTAGTTCCAACCGCCGATTTTCATACTCTTGCCTGGTAATGACATAATCATTTCTCCTTTTAGTCAAATGGGTTGCCTGGGCGTGACGAGTAATTCTGTCGATGACATACCCGGGAATCAGGCCGGCACAACCGGGTGTCAAATTCCGGGGTCGGGCATCGACCCGATGCGTTCGCCTGAGTATGAAGATATGTTAACCGGCAACCGTTTTCTGGCCATTAGATGCCATGCGAGAAATTTTCGGAGCCGTGCGATTCTTACCAGTCGACTACTTCAGCAGCTCGAAATCGTTCAGCGTCCATGTCTTCGCGATGTAGCCCTCTAGCGGACCATAGAAGCGGAACACCGCGAACCAGCCTTTACCGGGATCGGTCTTGATCCAGTTGTTTTCCTTTTCAGCCGGGATCTCCGGGCCGAAGAAGACATCGACCGAACCATCGGAATTCACCTCGGGCTTGCCAAGGCTGCCGACGGTGATCTTCCCTCCCGAGTCGAGCAGACTCCGGCTCATGGGGTCATAGGCGGTCACCGCCCAGAAGCGTTTGACGGGGACATTGGCGGGTACGCGAAGGCGATAGCGCTTGCTGCCATCCAGGTAAGCGCCCTCCTTGTCCCGGAACGAGGTGAGGTAGGCGGTGCCCACGCCCGGCGTCGTGGAAAGCAGATTCGGTGAGACGCAAATGGCCTGGTAGTGCCAGAGGGTCCGGGCGTCGATATCACTGTGACCGTCGTACAGGAATTCCGTGTTGCGAATGAACATCTTTTCCCAGTGCCTGTCGGGCCAGTATTTGATTTCCGGATCCCGGGAGGCGTAGACAATGGCCCGGGACATGGCGACGCCCTGTTTTGCGGCCTGGTCAAAGATCCCCTTCATCCGTGCATCCGGATTGAAAGGCTTACCCTTCTCGATACCCAGTGTTGCAAGACGACCCAGGAGTTCGGCGCTGAACAACGCCGTGGGTTCATACTGAATAATCTCATTCAACATCTCGAACACCGAGCCGTCTTCCGGCGGCAGTGTGTTCGCGCCCTTGCCGGAAGCATTGGTGGCAGTGTGTTCCCGGGGCCCGGTGGCCAGCGGGTAGACCTTGAGGCGCTCCTTGAACCAGTTCACGGCCTGATCGCCGTTACCGACTTCGCCGAAGCCACGCATCATGGCCCAGATACGGTAACCCGGCGAACGGAACACAAAGTAACCAGCCGGTTCTTTGCCCTGGTAACCCGGCGGCAGAAACAGGTACTTGCCCCCCTTGCCCTTGTCGGGACCCGTCGGGCCGAAGTCGGTGAGATACTTGAAGTTGGCGTCGTTTGCGTTGCCATACATCCCCGGGGGAATCTCGACCACAGTGGGGCCATCGATCTTAAGATCCAGAGAGGCAAAGGCGTACACGGTGATGTCGTTACCCGTCAGGTAATTCTCGCTCGGCTTCATAAAGTCGGCCATTACGCCTACATCAGAAGACGACTTGAAACCGAAGTCGCGAACTTGTGACTTGACGATGGAATACAGTGAAAGGGCCGGAAAGAAGTCCATGTAAGCCTGGGTGGCACGCTGCAGATCCAGCTCATCGTAGATCTTCTGCACCGAGGCATCCGCGGGAAACGCGCCGCCTTCAAACTTCAGCGTACCGAAGTGGGTTTCGATCCTGTCCGGCGCCGGTTTGAAATCCTTCGCGGACTGCTTGGATCCAGCTGATTCAAACAGGTTTCTTGTTTCATCAGCGTTACCGGCTTGCGCTGGTACTGAGAGACCGGCAATAACCAACCATACAACTGTCAGCCTGGATAATAATTTAGTGTTCACTTTTTTAACTCCATTAACGGCCTCCGCGAAAAGCGTTAACAATCTGGACACGCTTCCGCGGAACTCAGCCTCAGTTATTCCACCAGCTCGATCTCACCCGGACGCCAGGTCTTGTCGATCCAGGCCTGCTCCGGTCCGTACATTCTCAGCCCGATCCACCAGCTCTTGCCGGGAATGGTCTGCAACCAGTTGTTTTCCTGTCCCTTGGGTGCTTCGGGTGCAAA
>CAJQPV010000101.1 GCA_905480305.1 uncultured Gammaproteobacteria bacterium
GGTATGCCTGCTGCGCCAGTTCCGACATGCCGCTGGCGGTTGGATATGGGAATTACCCGCTGGCAAACTGGAAACAGATGAAGGTCCGCAAACGACGGCAGCACGTGAACTGGCAGAAGAGGCAGGACTACAGGCCGGCCGCTGGGAGATGCTCGGGGAAATCATCGTCAGCCCGGGATTCTGCGACGAGATCATTCACCTTTATCTTGCACGCGATCTTACTGCTGTACCCGCGCGGCCGGAAGACGATGAACTGTTCGAGGTGCACTGGCTACCCTTTGAACAAGCGCTGCAACAGGTTCATGACGGCACCCTGTCTGATGCCAAGACCATGCTCGGCCTGACACTGGCGGAGAAACATACCCGGTCATAATAAACCGGCCGAGTTGTTGGCTGTACGTGGCTTTTACCATTGTCTTTAAGTACTATTCAGAACAACCTGTTTATCCATTCAAGAATCAAATGATCTATTGCAGCAACTGTGGCACCCGGGTGATCGAGAAGGTTCCTGCAGGCGATAACCGCCAACGCTATGTTTGTGATGCCTGCGAAACCATCCATTACCAGAACCCCAAAATCGTCGCTGGCTGCGTGCCTGCCTGGGAAAACCGCTTGTTGCTGTGCCGCCGCGCTATCGAGCCCCGTTATGGGCTGTGGACCCTGCCTGCAGGCTTCATGGAAAATGGAGAATCAACCGAACAGGCTGCTGCCCGAGAAACACAGGAAGAAGCCGGTGCTGTTGTTAAGGATATGGCGTTATACGGCGTATTCAGTATCCCGCAGATTAACCAGGTCTACATGATGTTCCGTGCGCAACTCGCTGCTGAAGACTACCATGCAGGCGCAGAAAGCCTGGATGTCAGGCTGTTTCACGAACATGAAATACCCTGGGATGAGCTTGCCTTTCCGGTCGTCAAGCTCACCCTGCAACGTTATTATAACGACATAAAAAACAGCCATTTTCCGGTTCATGTCGAGGACATTTTCCGCCATCCGGCGCGCAAGTAAAAGTACAAACCACCAATATCAGGGGATTACATGCATAAACCTGCCAGCATTCTGTTGTTCTGCCTTTTCATATTCAGCACGTCTCTTGCAGCGAAGCAAGTTGAAGGCGTCGTCATTCCGGACACACTGGAACTTGCCAATAATGACATCGCGCTGGTTCTGAATGGCACCGGCATTCGTGAAAAGTTCTTTCTCGATATTTACATCGGCGCACTCTATTTACCTGCCAGGACAGCGGACGCAAACGCGATACTCGGTGATGACGGGCCTGCCAGTGTCCTCATGCATATTCTTTACAGTGAAGTCAGCAAGAAAAAAATCACCGACGGCTGGAACGATGGCCTCGAAGCAAACCTCCCGGACGCAGAGTTACAGGCCCTGAAGCCGCGCCTGGAAAAATTCAACAGCCTGTTCCAGACCCTGCGCAAGGGTGACGAACTGAGAATTGACTATATCCCGGAGACCGGCACAGAGGTACGAATCAACGGCGAATGGCGTGGTGCCGTCGAAGGGAGCGACTTTTACCGTTCACTGCTGAAAGTCTGGATCGGGTCACACCCTGTCAGCAATTCACTGAAACAGGGAATGCTGGGCAACGATTAGCACACAGCTTCCGATTCGATGCGCGGCGTCTTTCTTGATACCAATACCGTTGGGCCGGATGACCTTGATCTGCAGCCGCTGACCTCAACCCTGGATCACTGGTCCTTGCTTGAACAAGCAGACCCCGGCGAGCTAGCAGCACTGGTCAGCAATGCTGAAGTCGTTGTCACCAACAAGGTAGCGCTGGACAGGGATATACTGCTTGCAGCCGACACCCTGCGGCTTGTCTGTGTCGCCGCAACCGGCACCAACAATATTGACCTGAGCAGTGCCGCCGAGTGCGGCATTAGCGTGTGTAATGTACGTGCCTATGCCACCACATCGGTAGTGGAGCATGTGTTTTCCATGATGCTCGCCTTCAACCGCCAGCACCAGAAATACCAGTCCTCAGTCGCTAAAGGTGACTGGGCGCGCGCAGCCTCGTTTTGCCTGCTTGATCATCCTGTCAGGGAGCTTGCCGGACAGACGCTGGGTATTATCGGATTTGGTGAACTGGGAAAGGCGGTCGCACGAATGGGTGAAGTATTTGGCATGAAAATACTGGTTGCACAACGTCCCGGTACAAAAGGGCCGCCGCCAGCCGGACGGGTAGCACTGCAGCAACTGCTGGCGGAGTCGGACATCGTCAGCTTGCATTGCCCACTGGTAGAAGCAACATTTGATCTCATCGACCGGCACGAATTCAAACAGATGCGCAGCAGCGCACTGCTCATCAACACGGCCCGTGGTGGCATTGTCAACGAAGCAGCCCTGGCCAGCGCGTTGCTGTGTGGCGAGATCGCCGGTGCTGCCATTGATGTACTGAGTGAAGAACCACCTCGTCCTGGCAATCCGTTACTGGATACGGCTATTCCCAACCTGGTTATCACTCCACACATTGCGTGGGCTGGCGTCACGGCACGACAGGCACTTGTCAATGAACTGGCTGGCAATATCAAGGCCTGGCTGGATGGCAGCCCACGAAATATAGTGGCAGGCCCATGCCCCTGACTGCTGACGATATACAGCGAAACCTCGATGCTGTGCATAGACGAATGCACGAGGCTGCGAGGCAATCAGGACGCACCATCGATGATATACGCCTGATAGCTGTTTCCAAGTACATGCCTGCCCGCTACGTACAGTGGGCATTGTCTGCCGGGCAGCACCGTTTTGGAGAGAACACCGTACAGGAGGCGCTTTCAAAACAGGAGCAGATAAAAAACCCTGATATTGAATGGCATTTTATCGGGCACCTGCAAAGCAACAAGGCAAAAATGATAGCCGGAAATATTGACTGGCTGCATACACTTGACAGTGTCAAGCTCGCCACACGACTCTCCACAAGCGCGCTCAATAGCTCACATCGCCTGAATGTCCTGCTTCAAGTCAACATCGCCGACGACCCGGATAAATTTGGCCTGCCTGCAGCCGCCCTGCCGCAGTTTATAGAAGATATCCTGAGAGCCGATCTTGCCGGCATTCAGCTACGCGGTTTGATGACCATTGGCCGGCGCGAGGCCACACCGGCTCAGCGGCAGGCCGATTTTGCCGCTCTCCGTGAGCTGCGTGAAGATTGCATGAGGCGCTTTGAATTGCCCCGCTTCAACGAGTTATCCATGGGCATGAGCGGAGATTTCGAGGCAGCCATTACCGAAGGTTCCACCATGGTCAGGGTAGGCAGCGCGCTGTTCGGCCCACGACCGACAGCTACCGCCGCATCCTCAGATATATGATTCGAAAAAGCAGCTATCTATATGTAGTTTATAGCCTTCCATCAACAAGACGCAGTAAATACACGGCAGATATATAGTCACAGGGCAGCCTAATCCAGTACAATGCGGCGGCATCTAACCGGCCCTGCCCGGCATCAGTAAGACGAGGATTAAACATGGTAACGCTGGACGAAACAGGCACTTTATGGGCCATTGGCATACTGGGACTGCTGCTGGGTATCGGGCTGGGCGCCATCATCACCTATGCCCTGGTATCCCGTAACAGCCGCACCCACAAACTACAGCGTGAACTGGACCAGCTTGCTGAACGATTTACCGACTACCGTGATCAGGTTGGCCAGCATTTCATGCATACCTCAGATCTGGTAAAAGAAATGACTCGCAGTTACCGCGCCGTCTATGAACACCTGGCTACCGGCGCCCACCACCTGTGTGCCGTGGATCCCGTTGCTCCGACACTGTCGCATCACAATGCGGAACAACTGGGCGCGAACAATACCAGAGAAGTAGACGCAAACAGTGCTGATTATGACGAACTTGAAGAACTTACCAGTCTCCGCAAAGACATCGATTCAATGCTAGGTGAAGCACCACGCTTCTCCGAGGTAGACGTCAAGGTCGCGGCCGACAAGGACACATCGGTACAGCACTAGCCACTTTTTTCAATAGTAAGTTCCGCCGCATACACTCAGAAAGATTGCGGCGTTGCCTTGCCCCCGGCACTGGCACCCTGCACTGCCTGCCTGATAATTTTTATTAATTCTGCAGCCGTTCACAGTTTCACCACGAGCACTGTGTCAGCCTTGAAACTGACATCTGTAATATCCGTGCCGGTGAGAACAGAACATGGCTCATGCAACAGCTGCAGACATCCTTTCAATCGTCCTGATTGCCTTGCAGGGTTGCGCCATGACAAACGCAAACACG
>CAJQPV010000102.1 GCA_905480305.1 uncultured Gammaproteobacteria bacterium
GCGCGCGGTCCCTAAACGCCTCGCCACGAGTGTGGAATCCTGCAGTTCCCCGATCCTGACCGCCATGTCAAAGCCTTCCTCTACCAGGTTTATGTTGCGATCGTTCAGGTCGAGATTTAACTCGATGGCGGGATGTTCATTAAGAAAGTCAGCAATGGCATCCGACAGGTGCATTAAACCAAAGGATAGCGGGGCAGCCAGCTTGAGTGTGCCGCGTAATTCTATGGCCTCTTCAGTAACGCTTTGCTCGGCGTCATCAAGGTCTGCAAGAATTTGCACGGCACGCTGGTAAAAGTTTTTGCCGGTGTCTGTCAGTGCCAAGCGCCGGGTGGTGCGATGCAGCAGTCGGCTACCCAGGCGTTTTTCCAGTTGGCTAATACGCCGACTAACGACCGACTTCGCAATCCCGAGCCGTTCGCCAGCCATGCTGAAGCTGCTGGCTTCCACGACGGCAGTAAAGGCTTCTATATCAGCAAACTTGTCCATATTGTTGCAAATTATAGAACAGAAAGTTCCATATAACCTGATTTATTAACGTATTTGGAACAAGTATGCTTTTCATCACGGTGTAAGGCGGTGTACCCCAATTGAAATGCATGAGGAGATATTCATGAACAGCAATCAGGTTAACAGGGTTTTACGGATCGACAGCAGCAGTTCATCGCATGGCCGGTCGATTACACGACGGCTCGGTGATGAAGTAATGCGACGTTTAAACCAGACATATCCAGGCGCTGATATAACAGAGCGGGATCTTTCCAGTGGCATTGAATTTCTCAGCGAAAGCTGGGTACAGGCTAACATGACGAATCCAGCCGAACGTACCCGGGCGCAGCTGGATATTCTGGCTGATTCTGACCAGTTGGTGCGCGAGCTGGACTCGGCGGATGTGATTGTTATCACTGCGCCTGTTTACAATTTTTCAGTCCCTGCAGCACTTAAAGCCTGGATCGATATGGTTTGCCGTGCGCGTCTAACCTTTCGTTACACGGAAAATGGCCCGCAGGGACTGTTGCAGGACAGACCTGTATACCTTGTGCTTGCATCAGGTGGCGTTGCGTTTGGTAGCCCAGCCGATTTTGCCAGCGGATATCTGCGCCATATCCTGGGTTTCATTGGTATCCAGGATGTACGCACTGTCTATGCAGAAAGAACCAACACCAATTCATCGGCGAGTGAAAGCGCTGCGCTTGACATGCTGGCCCAATGGTTTCCGGTAACAGCAGCAACCGCAGCCGTCTGAGCAGTGGAGGAACTGATATGAATACACCAGAACAAAGAGAGAATCTGATGTTGCGAAGCGTCTCACGCATCGTCAAAGGTATGCCAGCCACTGACGGCGCTGGGGTGGAACTCACGCGGGTTATTGGGCAGCCTGTATTGCCCATGCTTGATCCGTTTCTGCTGCTGGATGCGTTCAGGTCAGATAAGCCCGAAGATTATATTGCCGGCTTTCCGCCACACCCTCATCGTGGTTTCGAAACCGTCACTTACCTGCTCGCCGGGCGTATGCGTCACAAGGACAATGCCGGCCATGAGGGTGTTATTGAGCCTGGTGGCATCCAGTGGATGACGGCAGGTAAGGGTATTGTTCATTCAGAAATGCCAGAGCAGGAGAATGGCATGCTGGAAGGATTTCAGCTGTGGATAAATCTGCCAGCCAGTCACAAGATGGATACAGCTGCTTACCAGGAATACCCGGCTGAACAGATCCCCCTGGAGACGCGGCAAGCAGGCATTGAGGTGCGGGTTATTAGCGGCGTGACCTCAAAAGGCACAAAAGGTCCGGTCGTGCAGCCTTTGACTGAGCCAGTTTACCTGGATGTCCTGGTTCCGGCGGGTCAAAACTACTTCGAAGCATTACCGGAAGCACACAATGCTTTTTTGTATGTGATCCATGGTTCAGTGAGCCTTGAGAATGAGGATGGTGAAACGATGTCGCTGGGACGGGATGACCTGGGCGTACTGACCCAGGGCGATGCAGTCAGCTTACAGGCTGGCGAGGAGGATGCCCGTTTCCTCGTTGTGGCAGGCAAACCCTTGAGAGAACCGGTGGCACGTGGTGGTCCCTTTGTGATGAATACCAGGACTGAGGTTCAACAGGCATTCGAAGATTTCAAGCAGGGAGAATTTTAACCAATGATTCAAAAAAGCATGAACGCGGAATTAAACACTGTTAATGGTGAATTTATTCGATCGGAGTCCGGCTTTCGAAACTGGGTAACAAAAGACGGCGCTGCAGGCCCGACTGGAGAAGCTGGCTTCCCGGCAGAGTTGGGGCGTTATCATCTTTATGTTTCATTTGCCTGCCCATGGGCACACCGCACCTTGATTTTTCGCGCTCTGAAAGGACTGGAAGATGCAATTTCAGTGTCGGTTGTGCATCCATTGATGCCTGCGGAAAGCTGGATGTTCGGAGAATACCCGAGTGCTACCGAAGATCATGTAAACAAGGCTGAGTATTTACTTGAAAACTATTTAACAGCGGATCCTCATTTTAGTGGTCTGGTTACGGTGCCGGTTTTGTGGGATAAAAAACGTCAGACAATTGTAAATAACGAGTCTTCAGAAATTATTCGCATGCTGAATGCTTCCTTTGATGCTTTTGTAAATGCTGACCTGGATTTATACCCGCAGGAATTGCGCAAGGAAATTGATGAGATTAATGACGTTGTTTACAACAATGTGAATAACGGAGTCTATCGCTGTGGTTTTGCTAAAACCCAGCAAGCCTACGACAGCGCCTATGATAGTTTATTCAATGCAATGGACGGGATTGAAGAAAGATTGTCAAAGCACCGTTACCTTGTTGGTGACCGTATTACCGAGGCCGACTGGCGCCTGTTTACAACCCTGGTGCGTTTTGATGCGGTGTATTACAACCACTTTAAAACCAATAAAAAGCGTCTGATCGAGTATCCGAATCTATGGGCATACACACGCGAGCTTTATCAGATTTCTGGCGTGGCAGACACGGTCAACATGGATCATATCAAGTACCACTACTTCGGTAGTCATCGCTCCATCAATCCAGCCGGTATTGTTCCAAACGGGCCGGAAATTGATTTCATGCAGACGCATGGGCGGGAAAGTATTTCCTGACAGGGTTTTTACCGCTGTAACTGCAAGCAGAATTGAGCGCTCAATGTTACAGCGGAGTGAATCGCTCATTTGTATCATGTGTTAAATACAGTAACCCGGGTGATGAGTATGGCTCTTAAAAATACCGCGCAATCATATGGTTCAATTGCCAGATTTCTTCACTGGACTACGGCCGGATTATTTCTTCTGTCTTATAGTGCCGTGTATTATCGACATTGGTTTACTGAAGAGAAGACAACGGAAAACTGGACAGCTCTACA
>CAJQPV010000103.1 GCA_905480305.1 uncultured Gammaproteobacteria bacterium
ACCCGCAGCTGGAAACAGGTGGGTCGTATTGCAGTGCACGGGCAACCGGTGTTCGTGGTGGCGCAGCCGGATGGTCGCCAGGTGTGGGTGAATTTTGCACACCCGCGCAATGACACGGTACAGGTGATAGATACGCAGACGTTGCAGGTGACGCACTCGATGCAGCCAGGCAAGGGCGTGTTGCATATGGAGTTTACCCCGCGCGGCGAGCATGTCTGGATATCCGTGCGTGATCTTGACCAGCTGCAGGTGTATGACACAAAAAGCTTTCAACGCATTGCGCAACTGGCAGCGGAAAAACCCAGCGGGATATTTTTTACCGCCAGGGCGCACCGCACGGGACTGTAATCATGGTTATAAAAAACAGACAGCTGACGGAAGGCTCGACGCAGGCTGGCCGGCTTGTGCTTCTTGATCCGCCGGCTGAATTGACAGCGCTGGAGAAATGCCTGCTGAATGAGTATCAGCGCGGCTTTCCACTGTGCAGCTCGCCGTATCAAGTGATAGCCGAGCAGCAGGGCGTGACCGAAGAGCTTGTGATTGAAACGCTGGCATCACTGCAGCAACGCGGCCTGATCAGTCGTATCGGACCGGTGTTTGCGCCGCGACGGGCCGGTGCCAGCACACTGGCGGCACTGTCAGTGCCGGCTGATGAACTGGAGAATGTCGCTGACTTTGTCAGCAGCTTTGCAGAGGTGAATCATAATTACGAGCGTGAACACAGCTACAACCTGTGGTTTGTGGTGACGGCATCAGATGAGCTGCATGTGCAGCAGGTGCTGGATGCCATACAGGCTGGCACCGGTTTGCCGGTACTGAAGCTGCCGCTGGAACGTTCCTTTTATATCGACCTGGGGTTCCCGTTATGGTGCTGACCGACAGTGATCGCGAATTGATTGCGGCAATCCAGGGCGGTTTGCCAGTGGTTGCAAAGCCGTATGCCGCCATTGCAGCACAGCTGGACCTGAGCGAGGATGAGGTTATTGCGCGCTTGCAGCTGTTGCAGTCTGCCGGCCTGATCAAGCGTATGGGTGTTGTCGTCAGGCACCGCGCACTCGGATACTGTGCAAATGCCATGGTGGTCTGGGATGTCGAAGATGCCGAGGTCGAGCGCATCGGCGGGCTGCTCGCCGGCGAGTCCTGCGTAACCCTGTGCTACCAGCGGCCGCGGCGTTTGCCGATGTGGCGCTATAACCTGTTCTGCATGATTCACGGCCGCGAGCGCAGCAGTGTGTTGCGGCGTATTGAACAGATCATTGCCTTTCACGGACTCGAGGATATAGCGCGCAGCGTGTTGTTCAGTGGCCGTGATTTCAAGCAGCGTGGTGCGCGTTATATTGAGCCGGACAACAAGGTAGAGATGGTGAAGAGTTGTCATGGATAGTGTTGACGCGAAGCTGGTAAATATCCTGCAGACGGGTTTGCCGGTATGTGCGCGGCCATTTGATGAGGTTGCTGCTTCGCTTGATCTGTCGGTGGAAGAACTGCTGTCGCGCCTGCAACGCCTGCTGGATGACAAGGTGCTGACGCGTTTTGGCCCGATGTTTAATGCCGAAAAACTCGGTGGTGCCCTGAGTCTGTGTGCATTACAGGCGCCGGCAGATCGCTATGACGAGATTGCTGAGCTGGTTAATGCCTTCACGGAAGTTGCTCACAATTATGAGCGTGATCACCTCCTGAACATGTGGTTTGTAGTGGCTACAGAGCAGCCGCAACAGGCCGCTGCCGTTATCAGGGAAATCGAGCAGATGTCTGGCTGTCAGGTCTATGACATGCCGAAACAGGAAGAATATTTTATTGGTCTGCAGTTAACTGTGTAGGGAGACATCGTGACCGGGAATCCGCCAGATTTTGACATGATGCAGCAAGACGGACAGCTGCTGGATGCTATCGACCGGCAGATTGTCGTGGCCACGCAAGCGGGTCTGCCGCTGGTTGCAGCGCCTTACGATGCACTGGCCGGGCAACTGGGTCTCGACGTGGAGGACGTGCTTGCGAGGGTGGCTGCGATGCAGGAACGTGGTGTTATTCGTCGTATTGCTGCTGTGCCCAATCACTATGCGCTGGGGTATACGGAAAATGGTATGTCAGTCTGGGATGTCAGTGATGCGCGTATCAGTGAGCTGGGTCAGCAGGTGGGCGCGCTGCAATATGTGAGTCACTGCTATCAGCGGCCGCGGCACCTGCCATTGTGGTCGTATAACCTGTTTGCCATGGTGCACGGTCGCAGTCGTGAGGATGTTGAAACAAAGGTGACTGCCATTGCAGGTCTGCTGGGCGAGCATTGTCGTGGTCACGAGGTGCTTTACAGCAAGCGTATACTCAAGAAAACCGGTTTACGGATAAAGGGGTAGGTGTATGTTCAGGGTCTCGCAATACATGCAGGAACTGGTGAATCCCACGCCACTGACGGAGCGCCGTGTGCCACCGGGTCCGGTGGTAATCTGGAATCTGATCCGGCGCTGCAACCTTACCTGCAAGCATTGTTATTCGATATCGGCAGATATCGATTTCAAGGGTGAGCTGAACACGGAAGAAGTCTTTACCGTAATGGATGATCTCAAGGGCTTTGGTGTGCCGGTGTTGATATTGTCCGGTGGCGAGCCGCTGTTGCGTCCCGATATATTTTCCATTTCACAGCGTGCCAAAGACATGGGATTTTATGTCGGCCTGTCAACCAACGGCACGCTGATAGACCGGCATAATATTGACGCCATTGCCGCGGTCGGCTATGACTACGTGGGTATCAGCATTGACGGTACTCAAAAAACGCATGACGAATTTCGCCGCAAGCAGGGTGCTTTCGAGGCCTCAATGGCGGGCATTCGCCTGTGTCGTGAGCGCGCTATAAAAGTCGGCCTGCGCTTCACCATGACCGAGGATAATGCAGACGAGTTTCCGGAAATGCTGCAGTTGATGGAAGATGAAGGCGTAAACAAGTTTTATCTGTCCCATCTGAATTATGCCGGGCGCGGTAATCGTAATCGCGACAGCGATGTGCAGCTGGAAATGACCCGTCATACCATGGAGTTGCTGTTCGAGAAGGCGCTGCAGCATGCACAGCGTGGTGATGATCTTGAGTTTGTTACCGGCAATAACGATGCCGATGGTGTCTTTCTGCTGCAGTGGGTGAAACAGCATTTTCCCGAGATGGCAGCGCATATTGCGGCAAAACTGCGGCAATGGGGTGGTAACAGTTCCGGTGTCAATATTGCCAACATCGATAATCTTGGCATGGTTCACCCGGATACTTTCTGGTGGCACTACAATCTCGGCAGCGTGCGTGAGCGGCCGTTTTCCGAGATATGGACAGACACCTCCGATCCGATCATGCGTGGCCTGAAAGCCGCGCCACGACTGATTAAAGGCCGCTGCGGAACATGCCGCTACTTTGATATATGCGGTGGAAATACCCGGGTGCGGGCAATGCAATTAACCGGTGATCCCTGGGCAGAAGATCCGGCCTGTTATTTGACTGACGCGGAAATTAGGCATAATAATAGCAGTGGCGTGTGTGATGTATTGCGACAGCGGGCCAGTGTTCTTTAAATATTTAATGATATGGCGTCGTCAAGATGACTGAGAAAATAACCAACATCGACAAGCAGTCAGGTAACCCTGCGGATAAGGATGCTCCACGGGAGATGTTTCCTGAAGGTGATTCAATGGACCGGTTTGTGCGCGTATTTGAAACGAGCGCACGTCGCTGGGAACTGGTTATCTATCCGGCCATGCTGGCGTTTGTTGTGCTGGCGGCCTACGGTTTTTTTCTTATCTACAGTCTGAGCAAGGATATCAGTACGCTGGCCCGTGGCATGGATCCGGAGATGGGTAAGCATCTCAGCCATATATCAGAGAGCGTTATTTACCTTTCCGAAAATGTACGCACCATGACGCGACGTGTTTACCATATGTCCGAGTCTGTTGAAGATATGGCGGAAAGAATGATTTCACTTGAGTACCTTGAGCCGATGCTGGTCAATATGAATGGCATGAATAATTCCATGGAAGGCATGAACCAGAATATGCGTACCATGAACCTGACCGGTGATGCCATTCGCTACGAGATGGGTAATATGAGTAACAGTATGCGCCCGATGGGCCGCATGAACAGTTTTATGCCGTGGTAGCCAGACTGCTTGCAGTCTGTTTGTGGCTGGGGCTCTCCGGTTTCACGATAGTTGCAGACGCAGAACCAAACAGCTGGCGTGCAACGCCATATTACTACGATACCTTCAATCCCGTTGAAACCCCCTGGCATCCTCCGCCAGAGAAAAACATAGAAGAAGTCTTCAAGCGATATCAATACGTTGCCATCGTCTACAGTGATGCAGGCCGTAAACTGGCGGTTTCCCGCTACCTCAAGGGTCAACTGGCTGATACCACATACTGGGTGCGGCAAGCAGATGGTTCCCTGCAGGCCAGCGGACAAATCGCTGTCGGGGCTGCGCAGGCCGCTACCCGTTCTCTCTACCTGGAACATTGCGCCGCTTGTCATGGTGCTGATCGCCTTGGTGGTGCGGGGCCAGCGTTACTGCCAGCGAATCTTGGTCGCCTGAAACAGGCCGCAGCGGCAGATGTGATCAAAAACGGTCGCACTGCCACGCAAATGCCACCGTTCGGTTCGCACCTCGATGAGGCCGAGATCCAGCAACTGGTGGAGCTGGTTTATTCCATGCCTGCAGAGCCACCGGTGTGGAATGACGATGATATCGATGCCTCTCGCGCAGTGTTGCATGCCGAGGGGAGTTTGCCGGACAAGCCGGTATTTTCAGCTGATCCGCTGAATATATTTATGGTGGTCGAGGCCGGCGATCACCATATCACCGTGCTGGATGGTGACCGGTTGCAGCCGTTGCATCGTTTTGCGACGCGCTATGCACTGCATGGCGGTATCAAGTACTCGCCGGACGGACGTTATGCATACCTGGCATCGCGTGATGGCTGGATCAGCAAGTTTGATCTGTATAACCTGAAAATTGTTGCCGAGGTGCGCGCCGGTATAAATACCCGCAATGTTGCAATATCCGGAGATGGCAAGACTTTGCTGGTTGGAAATTATCTGCCAAATACACTGGTATTACTGCGTGCTTCCGATCTTGGCCGGATAAAGGTCATTGCCGTTGCCGACCGCAGCGGAACACCTTCCCGTGTCAGTGCAGTCTATCAGGCCGCGCCACGCCGCAGTTTTGTGGCGGCTATGAAGGATGTCCCGGAGGTATGGGAGATCCGCTATGACGAGCCCGCTTATCCGGTACGTCGCATAGCGTTGGAGCAGGTGCTGGATGATTTCTTTTTTGACCAGGATTATCGCTTGCTGATTGGCGCAGACCGGGCGCAAAACAGCGGCCAGGTGATTGACCTTGACAGCGGTAAGCGCGTGGCTGAACTGCCGCTGAGTGGTATGCCGCACCTTGGTTCGGGTATCACCTGGGAATATCAGGGCCGCCCGGTGATGGCGACACCGAATCTCCGGGAAAGCATGGTGACGGTGATTGATATGCAGAACTGGCAAGTGATTACGGAAATCAAAACGCTGGGGCCGGGATTTTTTATGCGTAGTCATGAGAATACGCCCTACGCATGGACCGATGTCTTTTTTGGTCCGGACAAGGATGCCATGCACGTGTTTGACAAGCGCACGCTCACGCTGGTGAAAACGCTGCGACCGGAACCGGGCATGACCTCGGCGCATGTCGAATTTAGCCGTGACGGCCGTTACGCACTGGTGAGTTTGTGGGAGCTGGAGGGTGCTCTGGTGGTGTTTGATGCGGCCACGCTGGAACAAGTGAAACGCATTCCCATGCGCAAACCATCTGGTAAATATAATGTTTTTAATAAAATTAACCGCTCTGCCGGAACCAGTCATTAAGCGGCAATAACGGTTGCCGGGCGGCAAGGTGTTCAATCCGGGTTTGGGCTATACTTGGCCTGTTACCGGGGGTTCGATTAAAAAAACTAACAAGGAGATCAGTCATGTCATTCAGGATAATTGTGTTTGCAGTTGCATCTTCCATGCTGATGTTGTCACCGGTCCAGGGCGAAGAGGGCCAGACCGGGAGCGCTTCGACCGGGGCGTCAGCACCGAGTATTATGGAAGAACGTATCCGGGCCTATCGAGAGTCGTTTGACCGGAAACGTGCGCAGGCAGAAGAGCGTCACGAAGAAGCTGAGGAACGTCACGAAGAGGCGGTGGCACGCCACGAATCAATGCGGCCGGCACCACCACCGCAGGTTGCGGCACAGGAGAAACAGCTGTCTGCGCGTCAGCAAGCCATGAAGAAATTTCGTGAAGAACAGCAGGCTTATTTCAAAAAGCAGCAGCAGGAACGTGAGGCGCTGGCGACGAAATGGCGTGAGGCCCGGCAGAAGTACCAGGAAGTGCGTATGGAAACCTACCTGAGAGAACGGGAGAAGAGACTGGCAAATTTTGAGGAGCAGCAGGAACAGATGCGTAACAAGGCAGAAGACCAGCATAATTACCTGGTCGAGAACCAGGATGAGATTATGCAGCGCATGCTGGAGCAGAAAGTTGAGATTGCAAACCGGCATGAAGAACTGCGCAAGCAGGCCGACGAGCGACGCAAGAAAATGGTTGCAGCGCGTGCGGCGATGGCGGATATGACACCGCAGGAGAAAATGGCGTATATGCAGGCACACCAGCAAGAGCTGGTTGCTGTGCCGGAGGGGATGCCGGCTCGTATGCCGCGAGGCGAAGCCCGGCGACCAATGCCGCCATGGGCGCGACAGGCACCGCCGGTTATGCCGCGAGCTCCCCGGCCCTGATTGCCGCTTCTTGTTTCAGGCTGACGGGGCGACGTCTGCCAGTCTGACTGGCAGACGTCGAGCTCCCCAGTTGCCCGGGTTACTGTCGAACACGCCGCTGCAACGGCTGCCGCAGTGCTGACAGCAGCCGTTGCTGTCCAGGTTCCATTCTGACAGCGTGTATTGCTGACGCCCGATCAGCAGACCACCACAGCTGTGACACCAGGTGCTGCTGCCCGTCTTGTCGATGACATTGCCGGTGTAGGCGTAATGCACGCCGTTTTTCAATGCGATGCTGCGTGCCAGTGTCAGTGTCTCCGCTGGTGTAGCCGGCGTGTCCCGCATCTTCCAGTCCGGGTGAAATGCAGTAAAGTGCATGGGGACATCCGCTCCAAGGTTTTCCACTACCCATTGC
>CAJQPV010000104.1 GCA_905480305.1 uncultured Gammaproteobacteria bacterium
CAGGTGTTGTTCCAGAGCGCGGATGCGCTGCTCATAGTCCTTTTGCAGTGTTTCTATCTGATGGCGAATCTCTGCCAGGTCATCTGCAACAGCAAACCACGGGACGACCAACAGCATGACACCCACCAGCAACAAGTAAAAATTTTTCATGAAAATACCCTCACAACTCCACGTACAACCCGCCATGAAAATACTCACATGGCGGGACAACGGGAAAAAAACCGGTTAAATGGAAATCTGAACTGGAGGGATTAGGCGGGTGGTGCTCTGGCCTGGAAAGTGTTTGTAACAGAAAAAACAATTGGCAAACCCTGCCAATTATTGTCCAGGCCATGAATCGGCAGGATTTCGACAGGCAAATTATCTTGAATCAACCCATGATCAAGACTTCCTGACAGCAGGCAGAATATACAAGATTCGTCATCTACATGACTATCCACATCGGAGCTATGAAATACAAAAGCAAACTGACCCAGAATCAGAACGATTGCCAGGAGCATTAAAGTAAGTCTGTTTTTCGTTGAATACAACATTACTGGCGGTAATTTATGCCTGAAAAAAAAGCCATCATTAGCGCAGGCAAACTAGCACACGACTATTCATTTATCCAGCGCTTTGCCGGCCAGACACCGTAGCTACAATTCACTAATGCCTGCTGTGCAAATCAGGGAACAATATACTGCTGAACGACCGTTTTGCCAGACAAGCCGTCAGTACGAACGGCAACGGCTACCAAATGCTCCACTGCCGGCCTGAGCAGGTTGAACTGCCAGTATTTCCACTGCTCGTCGTCTCGGTGTGAAGCAAAGCTGATCGCGATCCGGCTGTCACCGGCTACTTCGAAGGCATAATCCTTTTTTGAAAAACCGAGGCCGGTTCCAAGGGCTTTGCAATAGGCTTCGCGCAGAGTCCAGAAGGTAAAAAACTGTTGCTGGTATTGTTGCCCGTCCAGCGCACCCAGTGTTTCCAGTTCAGAGTCTGCGAACATTTTTTCCGCAACGGCCTGCAGGTTGCCACGTCCGCCCACCCTTTCAGCATCCACACCACAATCAACATCCAGCGTCACCAGGCAAGCAGTCAACCCTTCGGTATGCGTCAGATTAAAACGTAATGGCGGCACACCTGCCGGAGCGGAAATTTCCGGACGGCCATATTCACCAGCAGCAAACTGCCAGTCAGCCGGATCAACATCTGCATACATCGACAGCACCCTGCGTACCAGTGCGTGGGAAACCAGGAATGAATGCCGGTCCTTCTCAAAGTGAAAGCGCTGCTGACGCTCACGCTCCTCTTCAGAAAGCAGGGACAGATACTCCGCCAGCTTGCCGGAATCGGTTATGTCTTCCGGCACAGCCAACCATACATGCACTTCCTGCCCGAGTTGTTCCAGCCGGGGTATATCCATTCTTGCCATACGGGTTAAATCATTAGCCTGCTTTTGATCAGGGACAAAGCAGCAGGATCGGCAACTGCTCAAATGACCGCCAGTTTACTGGATAGCGCCGGGATTTGCGCCCTCATGCGGGCCACACCCGGAATCAGGCCGGACGGGATGGGTAAAGAGACAGCGCACTGATTAAACAATAATCAGCCAAAATAAATGAGCTTGCAAGATAACCTGATATCAATGCAGACCTGCCCAGACTGCGCGGGGAACCGGGATCCTGCTGCTAGAGCACCAGCTGCCAACCAACCGTGACTGTCCAGTCAGTTTCCAATTGCGGGCCATCCAGGTTCTGGTACACAGGCGCGCCGAATTCTGCAGCAATCCGCTGCCCGGCAAACCAGCCCGATGCAGGACTAAAGCTCGCACCGACCAGCAGGTCAAAACGACGACCGGCGCGCTTGTCCGGATCAGCTGTTGGCACCATATTCGGTGCCATCGGTGACAGCTTCCTGTCACTGCCATCAATATTACCCCACCATTCGCCATTAACACGCAGGGAACTGCTGAACTGCGAGGTCCATTCCTTGACTATCCAGCTTGTCAGGTTAAAACGGTCACCCAGCGAATAGTCGTTATCGTTATCACTCAGGCGGATCGTGCCAACACCCTGGGCACCCCAGGAGAGCATGTCATTGTTACCCAGATACGTCAGGCCGGGCATCAGGTCATAGGTACCTGAACCCAGCTGCATCGGATAGGGCAAGTGCTGATTGACACCAGCAGGCGTGTCGTCTTTTTCATCAATAGAACCGGTCGGAATACTGATGCCGGCATTAAGGCTTAGCTGCCCGCCATTCCATTGCTGCACGCTGACCAGGCCGCTCAATTTGACATCACCAATACCATTGGTTCTGGTGGTAAATTTAGCTCCCATGCGGGTCACATGGTCCATCTCAACATCCAGATAAGGCACCATCAACATCACAGTTACATCATCATTGACACCATACATTGCCCCCAGCATGTGCATATCCATGGTCATGCTTTGCGGGGCAATCATGTAGTCCTTGAGGACCTTGCTGGTACTTACCCGGTCAGAGTCGTCACGATTGCCATCCATATCCATACGCATGAAGCGATAGGAAAACATCCAGTCTCCCTGTGAGTGTGCGTGGGCCCCCATCACACCAATGGGTTCGTTACCGATATGGTTGTGCTCGCTCGAATGATGGCCGCTGTGTTCATCGGCAGCGTTGGCAGTCAGCGTAGAAAAACAAAGGGCAATCAGTAAAAATCTGATTGAATGGCGCATAGGTTTTATCCTGATTTATTGTTATCTGGAAAAGCACTTCAGGGTTCAGGTGCTATAGATTCCTGCAAGACTTCCACCGGCACAGGCTATACAGATCGCTGATACTAACGAACATAACAAGAAAAAGGATGCGACATAGTGTCGCACCCTGGTGCACTTCCAGCAGCGGGTTGCCGCAAAGATGCAGTCATAGCATCATGGGGCAATGCCGCAGACATATGACACTCCGTTCGATGAAATGGCCCGCAGAATCCTGTGGCGGCTGTTTCTGCTGCGCAACATCACTGTTATCGGTGCCGGTGTCGGCGTCGCTATCGCCAATGATTTTTTTGAAACCGGCATCTCCGCCCTCCCGATTATT
>CAJQPV010000105.1 GCA_905480305.1 uncultured Gammaproteobacteria bacterium
CAGGCTGCCCCGTTCCTGGTTAGTGCCAGTTGTTAAAATGACTGCTTCAGGAGTGTTGTCCCAATAATTCTGGAGCCGACCAAAACACGCGCTGGTGCTTGTACGACCTCATTCAATAGACGTGCCGTGTTATTGGTTTGATAATTTCATTAGACCCGAATGTATGTAGAGTTACTTTTATAAACCGAATCATGGATGAAGAAAAACGCAAAAGTGACACAATAATGCCGGCAGATTTGCAAGGGATGCTAAACGATCGGCAGCTGCGGGCATTGCCGGGTATAAATGCCCGGGATGGGAACCGCAGTTCTTTCGTAAACCGGTGTTTAATGCGCCGACACTGGTGTTGCGAAACGCCAAAGATGGCAGACTGGCCATCCTGGATGAAGACGGCAGACTTGAAAGACAAGATGACCTGAAACTGCGTGAGGATGAAAACGAGGCGCCACCACCACCTAATCTTCAATACTTCTGAGTGAGCAGTTGCGGTTTTACGCGCTGCAGAATTCGTGCATGGCCCGAATCAGTTCATCAAAAACCGGCGCTGACCATCAGCTGGCCATTATTCTGTTCCTTCTTTACAGGTCGATAGCCTGGCCATTGCCATGGCAGTGTCCAGTGCAACCTGCAGGCTACCGATGTCAATCTTGCCTGTTCCTGCCAGTTCCAGTGCGGTGCCATGGTCGACCGAGGTGCGTATGATCGGTAATCCCAGCGTGATGTTGACGGCACGTCCAAAACCACTGTGCTTCAGCACCGGCAGGCCCTGGTCATGATACATGGCGAGAATCGCATCACTGTCGGCGATGTAGCGGGTATTAAACACGGTGTCTGCCGGTAGCGGGCCATCCAGGTCAATACCTTCATCACGCAGTCCCTGTAATGTCGGGATAATTGTTTCAATTTCTTCTCGTCCAAGGTGGCCGCCTTCACCGGCATGCGGATTGAGCCCGCATACCTTGATGTGCGGCCGTGCGATGCCAAAGCGCGTTTGCAGATCCTGGTGGAGGACGCGAATGATACGTTGCAGTCGTTCAGCTGTGATTAATGCACTGACCTCATGCAACGCTACGTGTGTGGTAACCAGCGCGACGCGCAGCTCGTCGGTGGCGAGCAGCATGACGACAGTCCCGGTGCCGGTTGCCTCTGCCAGGTATTCGGTATGGCCACTGAAGGTTATGCCGGCATCGTTGATGATACCCTTGTGTACCGGGCCGGTAACCAGTGCGTCAAAGGTGCCTTGCTGGCAGCCTTCGATAGCGTAGTCGAGTGTCTTCAGAACGTATTGTGCATTGTTGCTATCCAGTATGCCGCACTGTGCAGGTGTTGCCATTGTTAGCGGCAAGATGCACAGTTCACCGGCAGCAGAACATCGCGGCGTATCCTGTTTATCAAATATCCGGGAACGCAACGGCAGGCCAAGAATTTTAGCGCGTTGTGCGAGTAACTCCAGGTCCGCGATAACAACCAGTTCGATATCCAGTTGCTGTTGTGCCAGTAACAGGCACAGGTCCGGGCCGATGCCGGCCGGTTCGCCGGGAGTGACTGCGATACGGAGAATGTTTCGGGGCACGATAGAGTGTGTTCCGGACCTTGCAGTTTGCCGTAGCAGCCCGGCTTACCGCTGCGAGTCGTGAAAAGCGGTGGCCAGTGACAGGCGTGTTGTTGCAGACCTCACGACTCGTCGATCCGGTATTCCACGTAGGATTCATCGCGCAGACGGCGCAGCCACAGGAACAGCTCTTCATCGTACTTGCGGGAGCGAATCAGTCCTCTCACCTTGGAACGCTCGAAATCCTCGGTGCTGTCATGCATGCGGCGTTCCTGCACCTCGACAATATGCCAGCCAAACTGGGTCTTCACCGGTTTGCTGAGTTCGCCTGGCTGCAGGGTTTCAAGTGCCTCTTCAAAGGCGGGGACGGTTTCGCCCTTGTTTATCCAGCCGAGGTCGCCGCCCTTGGCTGCGGACAGGGTGTCCTGTGAATTGGCTCGCGCCAGCGTTGCAAAGTCTTCACCGCCGCGCAGGCGAGTCTCGAGCTGCTGCATCCGTATCAGCACTTCTTCATCCGAGTTGACGGTGTCCGGTTTTAGCAGAATATGCCGCGCCCGTGTCTGCTCAACGAGGTGGACTTCATCGCCACGTTTTTCCAGCATTTTGATGATATGGAAGCCACCGGAACTGCGAATCAGGTCTGAAACATCACCAACCTGCATGGTTTTGACGGAATCAACAAACAGGCCCGGAACCTGCCCGAGGCTGCGCCAGCCGATGTCGCCACCTTCCAGTGCTGTTTGACCATCCGATTCGGCAATGGCGATTTCGGAAAAGTCTTCACCACCACGCAGGCGCGCAAGGATGTTGTCGGCGCGCTGTTCGGCCGCCTGGATCTCCTCGGGGCTGGCTGCTTCGGGGATAGCGACCAGGATATGTGACAGGTGATATTCAACATCGCTCTGACCGCTGGCTTTTAGCATGGCCAGCAGATTGTCGACTTCCTGGTCAGTGATTTTGATGCGGCTGGCAACCATCTGCCTGCGTACCTGCTGGATGATCAGCTGCTTGCGGAGGTTTTCGCGAAATTGATTGTAATCATAGCCGTCGCGCTCCAGGATGTCCCTGAACCCGGACAGTGACATATCATTTTCCCTGGCAAGATCCTGTATCTCGCTGTTGAGCATGCTGTCACTGACTGAAATACCGTTATCGGCTGCAATCTGCAGTTGCAGGGAGTCGACAACCAGCCTTTCCAGAACCTGTTTTACCAGTACGGCATGCTCGGGTACGGGGGTGCCTTTTGCGCTCAATTGCTTAATGACTTCGTTGATGGCGTCTTCCAGTTCGCTTGACAGGATAACGTCATTGTTGGCGATGGCGACCAGCCGGTTCAGCGGATATTGCTGACGCTGTTCGGTGTGGCTCGGTATCAGCTCCGGCACAAAATCCGGTGCGACCACGAATTCAGGTTCGCTGGCCCGGTAACCTGAAGGATCCAGGGTGATTTCCGGGGCTTGTTCTTCTGCGCCCGCGAAGCAGGCTGCCAGTAACAGGGCAGGGGATAACAGACGTGCGATGTACTTCATGTGTAATAGCTCGTTAAAACAGATCAGTAGCTTGATTCGTAGCCTAGGATACCATGTTCGAGGGCGCTATCGACCTTCTTGCCCAGACTGCCCAGGCCCTTGAGTTCCAGTTGAAAAAAGATCGCCGTATTGCGGCTGTCGCTGTCATCATTAATATAACTGCGGCCAACAAGCTGCGCACCCCAGCAACAACTCTCATAACCCAGACCCGCCAGCGTCTCAATAGTTTCCCTGTCATTGAGTGAGTAATACCAGCGACCCACCATGTGCCATGACTGGCTTAGCGGCCACAGGAAGGAAATATCCGTTTGTTCCTGAATGTCTTCTCGGTAACGATAGGCCAGGTTGACGAGTTTGCGCGGACCGGCACGGTATTGCAGGTGCTGGTCACTGCGCGCGGTACTGGAGCTGTGCGGGTTCCATTGCAACTCTGATTTGGCCGTCCAGTTGCGCGCCAGGTTCAGTGTTATCTCGCCAACTATACTGGAACTGTCGTCGGTTTCTACGGACTCATCCGGCAGGGTGACATTGCGATCACTGAAATAAAACAGTGAGCCAAGGCTGGCACTAAAGCGTTGTACACCGTTGTCGGGGTCCAGAAAGCGGGTCGTTAGTGCAACAGCCATCTGGTTGGCATCACCCATGCGGTCCGGACCGCTGAAGCGATTTTCGCGGAACAGTGTCCAGAAGTTGAAATCGTAGTCACCGGTATCAAATACCGGGATATCGTCCTGGTTCTTGTCGGGTACGTACAGGTAGAACAGGCGCGGTTCCAGTGTCTGTACAAAACTGGTATCACCCCAGTGACTGCTGCGTTCAAAAAAGGTACCGGCATCCAGGCTGACCACGGGGGTGGTACGGGAAGGACTGTTGTCTTCATCGTTCGAGGTATTGTCCAGATCGTAGGCGGTGTGTCGCAGGCTGACGGCCGGGTCAAGATACCACGCTGCCCGGTGCACCGGCAGGCTGACACGTGGTTGTACGTCGACGCGTGTGCCCTTGATGATGTCACCGTCGCTGTGGGTGAAATAATTGGCCTCGGCACGGGTGCTGAATTTAAGCCCGAGCAGACGACTTTCCGGTGCGGCGTTGAAGACCACCTGTGGCAGTTGCTTGTAGGGTTTGTCCG
Source organism: uncultured Gammaproteobacteria bacterium (assembly GCA_905480305.1). Lineage (GTDB taxonomy): Bacteria > Pseudomonadota > Gammaproteobacteria > UBA9214 > UBA9214 > UBA9214. The sequence continues at coordinate 4,211 of CAJQPV010000105.1, forward strand.
CGCGTGTCAGTGCCGGGTCAACTGTCTGGAAATCCTGCAGCTTCAGTCCCAGGCCCCAAAAGCTGCCATGATAGTTGGCCTCGGCGGTGCGCTCCAGGTTCGACTGGCTGGCTTTTACCAGGCTGCTGCCGAGGTCTTCGAAGTAGCGGTCATCCGAGACATTGCTGGCGACTACGCTGGTCTGTAAGCGTGGCCACGGGTTGCCGTAGTGTTCGATGGCGATCAGGCTGCGGTCCTCGTTATTAAAGCGGTCGTCGGAGGGCAGGTATTCTGCACTGAGCGTGCCTTCATTATGTTTGTTAAGGTAACGCATTTCACCACCCAGCATCAGGCCGCGATCGCTCATGTAACGCGGGGTAATGATCGCGTCTTTGTCAGGTGCGATGTTCCAGTAGTACGGTACGCTGATATCAGCGCCGGTTTCATCGGTATGTCCGATCCTGGGAACCAGCAGACCGGAGCGGCGGCGGTCATCAATCGGGAATGTAATATATGGTGTATATATAAAAGGTACACCCTTGAAGGCCAGTTTTGCATTGCGCGCGGTGCCGATACCTTCGGCGCGGTCAAGGTCGACTTCTTTTGCCGTTAGTTCCCAGTCATGGTTGTCGGGCGGGCAGGTGGTGTAGGACGCCTGCTGCAGGTGCTGGTTATAGCGGTCCTTCAGGTCAAGCACGCTGGCAGTGCCGCGGCCATGTGCCTCGGTCAGGGTGTAGGTAATGTTATTCAGCTTGCCCTGTTCAACGTCCGGGTAGAGTGTCGCGTCCTGGCCATCGATAATCAGGCCTGGAGCGGTGAAGCGGATATCACCCTCCGCGGTCAGTTCATTATCATCCTGGCGGTAGGTGATGTTGCTGGCCTCCAGTCGTTGCGGTCCGTAAAGCACCACGGCATTACCATCCAGGGTGTAGACATTGCCGTCACTGGCCTGTGCGCTGTCTGCCTGCAGGTCTATTTCATCAGGGTTTGCTGTTGCCGGGTTCACGGGTGACTGCGGGAACGGCGGGCACAGTGCCCAGCGATCGACGTCCGCATCTTCTTCGCGGCTGCGCCCCATTTTTTTAACCTGGGGTATCAGGTGCGATTGTGTTTTTTCGGGCACTGGCGGAGCTGTTATCACAGCGCCGGCTGTCGCAGCCGGTTCCGTTGCTGGTGTTGCTTCCGTCGTGCCAGGTGTCTCTGCGCCGGACGGTTGTTGCGGCGCTGCGTCCAGCTCGTCATTGGTATCTGTTGTAACCGGGGGGGCGGCTTTATCCAGGGCTGCCGGTACGGTTGGTGGTGGCGGGACGAAAAAAATCGTTTCTTTCGGGGCGGGGGCAACTATCTCGCCGAAACCGGTGTCGGTATCTTCAGGTGTGAATATATTGTCATCTGCCGCTATGTTTTCCGGTGGCGGCGGAGGGCCGCTGCATTCCCACAGGCCATTCGGCTGCTCAGCGCATTGCCAGCCGGCTTGTGCGCTAGCACCGATGGCCGACAGCAGGACAATGATGACCCACTGAAGAGGCATACGGCGGCGGCGGTCAGTAAAGGCCGACAAGCGCATGGTATGCGTAACAATTCTGGTTGCTTATGGTCATGTGAGCTGTGTGAGCCGCTGTTGGTGTGGCAGATAGCTGGCGGGCGCGAGGTAAAATCGCATAGAATGGCTTTAACTTCAAATATTTTATAATCAGTGTGTTATCTATCAAGTCACCCGCCCAGATTGCTGTGCTGCTGGCCCTTGCGGGCCTCGTGGCGCTATTGCTGCTGACCGCTCCGGACAAGGACCCGGAGCTGCAACAGCTCATGGTACCCGGGGTCAGGGTTGCCGCTGTCGGTTTGCATGACCTGGTGCCCGCCGAGGTTGTCAGTGGCCGGCTGGATCCTGCCCGGCGTGCTGCAATGCACTTTCAGTTATCAGGCCAGATCGAGTCCCGTCCGGTTGAGCCCGGACAACGGGTCCGGCAGGATGAGCTGCTGTTGTCGCTGGCATCCGGCGATTACGGGGATGCCCTCACCGAGGCCGAAGCCCGGCTGACGCAGGAGTCCCGCGATGTAGAACGTGACCGTGAGCTGTTAACGCTGTCGCAGCGTAACTATGGCTTGCAGAAAAATGATCTCGACCGGCTTGTCAAGCTGGGTGCAGATTCGCTGGTGTCAAAGTCACTGCTTGACGAGGCCCGTATCAAGTTGCTGCAACTGCAGGCTGAAGTTGCCCGGCTCAAATCGAGTGTTGCCTCTGCGGAGTCGCGAATTGCCCTGAAGCAGGCGGAGCGTAACCGTGCCGCGCGCAACCTGGCGCGTACACAATTGCTGGCGCCTTTTGCAGGAAGTGTTAATACCGTGGAAGCGCAGGTCGGTGATTATGTGACGCCCGCCGATATGATTGTCGAGTTGATTGATACCTCGTCACTGGATCTTTATGTCGAAGTGCGAGGCAATGTCGCACAGTCTTTAGCGCAGGGCGATACCGTTGACGTGGTGGTTGCTGGTGCGACCTTGCCCGGCAAGGTTATCGCCTTTCAGATTGATCCGGACCCGGTCACCTTCACGCATGCCCTGCGTGTGCGCGTGGCGGGCGCGTCAGTGCGGCCGGGGCAGGTTGCACAGGTACGCTTGCCGTTGCGTGAATTGAGCAAGGTGACGGCCGTCCCGGTGACCGCTGTTTTGTATGATGAAGGCCAGACGTTTGTTTTTCGG
>CAJQPV010000106.1 GCA_905480305.1 uncultured Gammaproteobacteria bacterium
CTGGCCACTGCCCGCGAGCAGACCGGTAGTCGGATCTATGCGCACCGTCACCAGTCCTTCCGGCGGCTCCAGCTTCTGCTCCCGGATGCCTTTTAGCGCTACCGCCATATAGTCTATCCACATCGGCAAGGCAGCACGCCCGCCCGTTTCTCCACGCCCCAGTGGTTCGAGCTTGTCAAAACCAACCCACGCCGTAGTAACCAGCGCATGATTAAACCCGGAGAACCATGCGTCCTTCTGATCATTGGTGGTGCCGGTCTTGCCTGCCAGGTCAGCACGACCCAGTACGCGCGCCTTGCGGCCGGTACCGCGTTGAATAACATCACGCATCATCGAGGTCATCAACCAGACATTTTGTGGCGTTAACACTTGTGGCGCGAGCTTGACGGGCTCTTCTTCAAGGGTATTAATGGACTCTATTACGGGCGGACATTGTGGACAGGCAATTGCCGGATTTGCAGTAAAGATCTCCTTGCCGGTCGCATCGTAAACAGCGCTAATAAAATAGGGTTCGACAAGGTAGCCACCGTTGGCCAGCACCGCGTAGGCCCTGGCCATTTGCATGGGCGTAACCGTAGCGCTGCCCAGCGCCAGTGTCAGGTCTTTTGGCAACTCTGCAGCGACGAATCCGAAGCGTTCTGCATATTCGGCCGCGTAGCTGGCACCAATGGCACGCAGAATACGAATCGAAACCAGGTTACGCGAACGGTACAACGCCTCGCGCAGGCGTGTGGGACCAAAAAACTCACCGCTGTAATTCTCAGGACGCCAGGTCGATTCAAGCTTTGGATCATCAAACACCACCGGGGCATCATTGATCATGCTGGCCGGGGTAAAACCTTTCTCCAGTGCGGCTGAATAAATCACCGGCTTGAAGCTTGAACCGGGTTGGCGTTTTGCCTGCGTTACCCGGTTGAACTTGCTGCGCCTGAAATCAAATCCGCCCACCAGTGCCTGCAACGCACCATCGGTGGGACGCAACGATATCAGCGCACCCTCAACTCGTGGCAATTGCTCCAGCATCCAGCTGCCATCATCCTGCTGCCTGAGCCGCACAACATCACCGACCTTCAGAAAATCAGCTGCCTGCTTTGGCGATTTGCCAAGCCGGTTTACACCTAGATAGGGGCGTGCCCAGGACATACCTTCCCAACCGAGTTGTACCGTCGACTGTTCTGCCGTCAAGATTTCGGCCGTCTGTTCATCAAGACCAACCACCAGTCCGGCCTGCACCCCCCCGAAAACCGGGTAATCCTCCAGTAACGTCGGCCACGTAGCGGCTTCGTGCTCATCAAGATTAAAGTGTGCTTCCGCACCCCGGTAGCCATGACGCCGGCTATACTCGAGCAAGTCCTCATGCACTGCCGCATTGGCAGCAGCCTGACTGGCGACATTCAGGGTAGTTATCACCTGGTATCCGGAAGAGTAAACCGAGGTACCGTAACGCTTGACCAGCTCGTGTCGCACCATTTCCGACACATAAGCTGCGCCCACTTCGGACTTGACCTTGTGCAGCTTGGCATCGTTCGGCTCGGCAACTGCCAGCTTCCAGACATCTTCCTCGATATAACCCAACTGATGCATACGATCCAGAATATAGTTACGTCGATCCATCGTGTCCTTTGGACTGTTGACAGGATTAATCCGTGAAGGCGCCTTCGGCAGGGCCGCAATAGTCGCCATTTGTGCCAGCGTCAGATTACCGATGTGCTTGCCGTAATAAACCTGCGCCGCCGCCTCGATACCGTAAGCGTGATGCCCCAGATAGATCTTGTTGAGATACAGCTCCAGGATTTCGTCCTTGCTGAGCGAACCCTCAATTCTGAGTGCCAGCAGAATCTCGGTAACCTTGCGCCAATAGGTTTTTTCACTGGAAAGAAAGAAGTTTCGTGCCACCTGCATGGTGATGGTACTGGCACCGCGACGTTTTTTACCGGTACGCACCAGTTCAAAAGCAGCACTCAACAAACCCGGAATATCGACGCCTGAATGCTCGTAAAAATGGTCATCTTCTGCAGCGAGAAATGCATTAATCATGGCCGGCGGCACCTCGGCAACCTGCACCGGCGTGCGACGCTTGTCGCCAAATTCTGCAAGCAACCGTCTGTCACGCGAATAGATACGCAGCGGCTCCTGTAACTGAACCTCTTTGAGAACCTCGATGGCAGGCAGTTGCGGTTCAACCTTGACGTATATAAAAGCAGCCAGTGCTGCGACGGCAATAACGCCGGTAAACAGCAGGGCCAGCAAAGAAGCGAAGATACGGCGCACTATCATTGTCACTATGAAAACCTGTGATCGAGTTCAAAGATTAAGTACAAGGCAGGCACTATAAATGACAAACGGCCCGGGAAAGATATTTTTTTACTCAACAAAATCTGCCTCTGTCCGATAACCACACCAAGCGTATTAGGCATTAGTTGACAAACAGTTGTTGTTGTTTTCTAATGCCGCGAACTACCTTTGTTTTACAACAGTGGGTAACTAAAAGGAAATATTGTGCCAATAGCGCAGCTCTTTAGACGAACCAAACCGCCGCTGATCGGTCTTGACATCAGTTCCACCGCTGTCAAGCTGCTGGAACTAAGCCGTAGCGGATCTCGATACAGGGTCGAAAGCTATGCTGTCGAACCCCTGCCACCCAATTCAGTAGTCGAAAAGAATATTACCGACGTAGATGCCGTTGGTGAAGCGGTTCGGCGCGCTGTGAAACGGTCGGGTACCCGAACCGGTCACGCAGCAGTCGCCATCGCCGGTTCCTCGACTATTACCAAGGTGATCCCGATGCCTGCGGGGCTCAACGACGACGACCTGGCGGCCCAGATTGACCTGGAAGCTGACAACTACGTCCCGTACCCGCTTGAAGAAGTAAACCTTGATTTTGAGGTACTTGGGCCATCTGAAAAGAATCCTGATACCGTCGACGTGCTGCTGGCTGCCTGCCGTAGCGAAAATGTCGACCTGCGTAGCGCGGCCGTTGAAACCGGCGGCCTGAGCACACATATAATGGATGTTGAGTCCTTCGCCAGCGAAAATGCCTTCGCGCTGCTGGCAGATCAGCTACCTGACCAGGGCATGGAGCGCACCATTGCCGTCATTGACGTCGGTGCAACCATGACGACACTGAACGTCGTACATAACCTGAAAAGTGTCTACACCCGCGATACCGTTTTTGGCGGCAAGCAGCTGACAGAAGAAATCATGCGCCGTTACGGCCTTTCATATGAAGAAGCGGGCATGGCCAAACGCCAGGGCGGGTTACCGGAAAACTACCTGACTGATGTACTGGAACCTTTTAAGGAAGCCATGGTGCAACAGGCGAGTCGCTCACTGCAGTTCTTCTACTCATCAAGCCCGCACAGCAAGGTTGATCACATTGTGCTGGCCGGTGGCAGTGCCTCAATCCCGGGCATGGACGAAATGCTGCAGGAAAAACTGGGCGTTGAAACCACCATTGCCAATCCGTTCGCATCCATGTCGTTATCGGCACGGGTAAAACCACAAACATTAAGTAATGATGCCCCTGCTTTGCTAATTGCTTGCGGGCTGGCCCTGAGGAGCTTCGACTGATATGGCACATATCAACCTGCTTCCCTGGCGTGAGGAACTGCGCAAACAGAAACAACGGGAATTCGGCATTATTGCCGGCGGCTCGGTTGTACTTGCCGGCCTGATCGTTCTGCTTGCACACTTTCACGTTGATGGTCTTATTGATAACCAGAACCAGCGCAACGCCTATCTGGAAAGCGAAATCGCTATTCTTGACAAGCGCATTGGCCGCATCAAGGAACTTGAGGCCATGAAACAAAATCTGCTGGCGCGCATGAACGTCATTCAGGAGCTGCAGGGCAGTCGTCCGGAAAGCGTCCACCTGCTTGACGAACTGGTCAGGACCTTGCCCGAAGGCGTACATCTGAAGAAATTTACACAGAAAGTCAAAGCCTTGACCATGACGGGCATGGCCGAGTCCAATGCGCGGGTTTCAGACTACATGCGCAAGATAGATGCTTCAGAGTGGCTCACGGGCCCACGCCTGAATGTCATCAAAACCACCGAGTCGGGCCGGCGGCGGATTGCCAATTTCACGTTGCGTGGCAAGCAGAAAACCCGCAAGCAGCTTGATGAAGAAGTCGCAGCAGCTGGCGAGGTGAAAAAATGAACATGGATATTAATGATCTGGACCTGGCTAACGTAGCACGCTGGCCCGCAGCGGCAAGGGCCGTGGTAATTCTGTTCATTATGGGCGCTGTTATTTTTCTGGGCTACTGGTTTCACACCAAGGACCAGCTGGCTGAACTGGCCAAGGTAGAAGAAAGAGAAGTCGGCTTGAAAGTTATCTTCGAAACCAAGGCAAAACAGGCAGTTAACCTCGAAGCCTATGAAAAACAGCTTGAAGAAATGCGCGAATCCTTCGGCGCCATGTTGCGGCAACTGCCGAACAAGACCGAAGTAGCCGATCTGCTGGTCGACGTCTCACAAACAGGCCTTGCCAGCGGTCTGGAATTTAAACTGTTTCAGCCGCGCTCCGAAATACCCAGAGAGTTTTACGCTGAACTGCCTATCAGTATCCAGGTTGTCGGCAACTACCATGAGTTTGGCGATTTTGTCAGCGGCGTTGCAGCACTGCCGCGCATTGTCACAGTGCATGACGTCAGTATCGCCAGCGGCGGTAAAGGTGCAGCTGATCTGCTGACAATGAACATGACAGCCAAGACCTATCGTTATATTGATGAGGAAGAAGCTGCAAACAATAAGGCCGCCACCAACGTAAAGAAGGGAGGCAAGAAATGAGCGGTTATAACAATCGACTGGCGCGTTTTCTGTGTATAGCCTCACTGTCAAGCCTGCTGGCAGCTTGTTCAAGCAACCCGACAGCTGACCTGGAAGACTATGTTCAGACAACCAAGAGCCAGCAGAAATCCAGCATAGAACCATTGCCGGAATTCAAGCCTTACGAGTCATTTGCCTACCAGGCAGCTGACCTGCGCGACCCGTTTACAGCACCGTCGTTTTCACATGTTCAGCCAAGCTCCCAAGTTGCCAGCAGCAACAATGGCATCAAGCCTGACTTTGCACGAGCGACAGAGCCGCTGGAAGAATTCCCGCTCGACAGTCTGCGCATGGTCGGCACACTGGAGCAGCATGAGGATCACTGGGCTCTAATCAATGACGTCGATGGAACCATCCACCGCGTGGAGCCAGGCAACTATGCCGGCCAGAATCACGGCAAGATCACACGTATCACAGAATATGAAGTTGAACTCACGGAAATCGTGCCTGATGGTATCGGGGGCTGGATGGAACGCCAGGCCTCAATTGCAATCAGCGAATAATCCCACAGGGGGATAACAGTAATGAGGGTAACCATGTCAGACCGTTTGCAGACAAGCAAAGTCACCTTGTTTAAATCCTTCAGACAGAATGGCCGCAGAGCGTGCCACAATCTGTTTGCCGCAACCTGCCTGTTGCTGGGCAGCACTGTGGCAGCACAGGCTGCTGACACTGCGTCGGGTAACACCCTGCAGTCAGTTGATGTTGCCGGCTTGCCGGGTAACAAGGCCCAAATCACCCTGACCCTGAGCAACCCCGCGCCTGCACCACTGAGTTTTACTATTGATAATCCTGCACGGATTGCACTGGACTTCCCCAATACCAGCAATGGCCTGGCACAACGTTCACAGGATATCGGCATCGGTATGGCAGAAAGCCTGACCGCCGTCGAGGCGCAGGGGCGCACCCGCGTGGTCGTCAACCTGGTTGACATGGTGCCTTATGAAGCCCATGCAGAAGGCAACAAAATCATCCTTACCGTGCAAAATGCCGGCAGCCGGATGTCCGAAGCAGCTGTAGCGGCAGCGCATGCCAGCGGTGACGGTGACGAGAGCATCAACAACATTGATTTCCGGCGCGGCGAAGACGGTCAGGGCCGGGTTATTGTCAGCCTGTCTGACCCTTCTGTACCGGTTGACATGCAGCAACAGGGTGGCAAGGTGCTGGTCGACTTTTACCGCACACAACTGCCGGAAGAACTTGAACGTCGTCTCGACGTACTCGATTTCGCAACCCCGGTTAAAACCATTGATACCTATACCAAGGGCGACAATGTTCACATGGTGATTACACCCATGGGCGAATATGAATACATTGCTTACCAGACCGACAATCAGTTCACTATCGAAGTCCGCGAACTGACCAGGGAAGAAGTGGAAGAATCCAAGAAAGACGAGTTCGGCTTCTCCGGTGAACGTCTGTCACTGAATTTTCAGGACATCGAGGTTCGCTCGGTACTGCAGTTGATTGCCGACTTTACCGGGCTCAACGTAGTCGTCAGCGACACCGTACGCGGCAGCCTCACACTGCGACTCAAGAATGTCCCCTGGGACCAGGCACTGGATATCATCCTGAAGACCAAGGGTCTGGGTATGCGGCAGACGGGTAACGTCATGCTGGTTGCACCCAGTGAAGAGATTGCCGCCCGCGAAAAGCTGGAACTGGAATCGAAGAAGCAGATTGAAGAACTGGAACCACTGTATTCCGAGTACATCCAGGTCAACTATGCCAAGGCATCTGATCTCGCGGCTTTGCTGAAGAGCTCTGACACAACCCTGATGTCTGATCGCGGCATGGTAACCACCGACCAGCGTACCAACACCCTGCTGGTACAGGACACCGCCGCCAAGCTGGTTGAAGTACGCCAGCTGGTAGCACGCCTTGATATCCCGGTACGCCAGGTGCTGATCGAATCACGCATCGTGATTGCCAACAACGACTTCTCCAAGGAACTCGGCGTCAAGTTTGGCCTCAACAAGCAAACTGAGTTTAACGGTGGTAACAACATCGTCTCTGTTGGCGGCACCCGTCCGGGCGATCCACGCACCGGTGGCGGTGGTGTCGTTGATCCGGATTTCACAAACCCGGAGAGTAGTGCTGACAACCTGCTCGTCGATCTTGGCGTAGTGGGAGCCAGCAGCTCTATCGGCATGGCCATCGGCAAGGTCGGCAGTTACATGCTGAACCTGGAATTATCGGCCATGGAAGCAGAGGGACAGGGTGAGATTATCTCCAGCCCGCGCGTACTGACCTCCAATCAGAAAGCGGCTTTTATAGAATCCGGTACCGAGATTCCCTACCAGGAGGCAACCTCCAGTGGCGCGACTTCGACATCCTTCCAGAAGGCGGTGCTGAGCCTGACTGTCACCCCGCAGATTACGCCGGATGACCGCCTGATCATGGATCTGCAGATCAGCAAGGATTCAGTTGGCGAGTTCTCTGTAGACGGTGTCCCGTCCATTGATACCAACGAAGTATCTACACAGGTACTGGTTGACGATGGTGAAACACTGGTACTCGGCGGCATCTACGAGCAAATAAAACGTAACGAGGTCGACAGAACGCCGTTCTTTGGTGAACTGCCGCTGGTTGACTGGATGTTCAAGAAGACATCCTCCCAGGATGATCGCACTGAACTGCTGATCTTCGTAACGCCCAAGATCGTCAAGGAAGAGCTCAATATCTAGCCTGCCTGTACTGGCACCACTTGCCAGTCACCCCGTAATCTGTCATATCTGCCCGGCATGAAAACGCCGGGCAGTTTGTTTCTGACCGGCCCTATGGGGGCCGGCAAATCCACCATCGGTCGACAGCTGTCTAAACAGCTTGATCTGCCGTTCCATGACAGCGACCATGAGATCGAAGCGCGCACCGGTGTGAATATCCCGCTGATATTCGATCTTGAAGGCGAAGCCGGGTTTCGCAAACGCGAAAGCGTGGTCATTGACGAACTCACACAGCTAGCAGGGATCGTACTGGCGACCGGCGGTGGCGCCATTCTCGACCCCGCCAACCGCGAGCATCTCGGCAACAGAGGCAAGGTCATCTATCTGCATGCCTCCGTCAACCAGCAGCTGAAACGCACCCGCATGGACCGCAACCGGCCTCTGCTGCAAACAGAAGACCCGCGTGCCCGGCTTGAGGAACTCATGGCCATACGAGACCCCCTGTACAGGGAAATAGCCTCTATTGTTATTGATACTGACGGTATGCGCGTCCGCGATGTAGTAAAGAAAATACTGGAGATGCTGGAGTAATTCACAGCGTTTTTTGCGCTAAGGCCTGCTTTTTAGCTATGCTGGCGGCATTAGCAGACAGACAAACCACCTATGAATACCCTGACAGTTGATCTTGGCACGCGCAGCTACCGTATCTATATCGGGCAGTCCTTGCTTGGCAAGGCAGAATTACTGCAGAAATATATCACTGGCAAACAAGTCATGGTGGTCAGCAACGAAACCGTCGCGCCGCTGTATCTGAAAGACGTGCTGGGCATGCTCGCCGGTTTTGAAACGGCCACCGTCATCCTGCCGGATGGGGAGCAATACAAAAACCTCGATACCCTGAACACGATTTTCAGCGCCCTGCTGGAGAACCGTTTTAACCGTGACTGCACCCTGGTCGCACTGGGCGGCGGCGTGGTCGGCGATATCACCGGGTTTGCAGCCGCCAGTTACCAGCGTGGCGTGTCTTTTCTGCAGATTCCCACTACCCTGCTGGCCCAGGTCGACTCTTCCGTCGGCGGCAAGACCGGTGTCAACCACCCGCAGGGCAAGAACATGATTGGCGCCTTCCACCAACCGCGCTGCGTGCTCATTGATACCAACACGCTGGACACCCTGGATGATCGACAGCTTGCGGCAGGACTGGCGGAAGTCATCAAGTACGGACTGATTCATGATGCCGGCTTCTTTGCGTGGCTGGAAGCCAATATGGATGCCCTGAAGGCTCGCGACAAACAGGCACTCGCGTATGCGATTGAGCGTTCCTGCACCATCAAGGCTGAAATTGTTGCTGCCGATGAACGCGAGAACGGCAAGCGCGCCCTGCTGAACCTGGGACACACCTTCGGACATGCCATTGAAACCTGCACAGGTTATGGCAGCTGGCTGCATGGCGAAGCGGTTGCTACCGGCATGCTGATGGCCGCCGATCTGTCTGCTCGTCATGGCTGGCTACAACCCGAGTCGGTAAAACGTGCCGAACAACTGCTACAACTGGCCGGCCTGCCCACCACTCCACCGGATAGCATGAGCGAAGCACAATTCAGGGAGCTGATGTCGATAGACAAAAAAGTCATTGGCGGCAAGCTGCGACTGGTGTTACTGAAAAACATGGGCGAAGCAATTGTCACCGGTGACTTCCGGCAGGACCTGCTCAGCGAAACACTTAACATGGCCGGAAAAAACGCATGAGCAGTGTATCCAACACGACCCATAACAGCACTCTGGCACCCTGCGCAGCTGACCCTGCTGCTTCGCGAGGCCGCCTGTATCCGGAAGCCTCACCCGCCTATCGTTCCGAGTACCAGCGCGACCGTGACCGCATAATCCACTCGGCTGCTTTCCGCCGGCTGGAATACAAGACCCAGGTCTTCGTCAATCACGAGGGCGACCTGTTTCGTACCCGGTTAACTCATTCCATAGAAGTGGCCCAGGTAGCACGCTCCATCGCGCGCGCGCTGCAACTGAATGAAGACCTGACCGAGGGTATTGCGCTGGCACACGACCTGGGTCACACACCCTTCGGACATGCCGGGCAGGATGCGCTGAATGCCTGCATGAAGAGCTATGGTGGTTTCGAGCACAACCTGCAGTCGCTGCGCGTGGTTGATGAACTGGAAGAGCGCTATGCCGAATTCCCCGGCCTGAACCTGACCTTTGAGACACGCGAAGGCATTCTCAAGCATTGTTCCCTGAAAAATGCTGCCGAACTGGGCGAACTCGGGCGCCGTTTTATCGAAAAACAGCAACCGTCACTGGAAGCCCAGTTGACCAACCTCGCCGATGAGATCGCATACAACAGTCACGATGTCGATGACGGCCTGCGTTCCGGCCTGATCACTGTAGAGGCCCTCGCTACTGTTACCCTGTTTCAGGAACAGTACGAGATAGTCCGCTCGCTGTATCCCGATCTCGCACCACGGCGCACTATCCATGAAATAGTACGCCGCCTGATCGGTTGCCAGGTGATTGACCTGGTGGAAACCAGCAAGGCAGCGCTGCTACAGGCAAATCCGGACAGCGCCGATGCCGTGCGCCAACATGGCGAACCGCTGATTGACTTCAGCGACAGCATGCGCGCAAAGAATATTGAACTGAAACGCTTTCTGCGCACCAGGCTCTACCGTCATTACCGCGTACACCGCATGAGCGCCAAGGCCGGCCGCACCATCACCGCACTGTTCGAGGCCTATATCGATGATCCGCGGTTGATGCCGGAGGATGCGCAACAGCAGGTCGCATTGCTCGAAAAAACGTTTGGCAAGGATGGCCGTGCCCGTGCTGTCGCAGATTACATCGCTGGCATGACTGACCGCTATGCCATTGCCGAGTATCAGCGCACCTTCAATCCGGCAAGCTAGCACACCGACAGGGTTGTATTGATGCGTATCTACATGCAAATACCGCCCGAGAGTGACAAGGCACCGCGTTACTATCATTTGCACATGCAGGAAGACCTGCTGGAAGGCTGGACCCTGATTCGTGAATGGGGTTACCAGGGCGCAGCCGGCCGCGTGAAAAAAGAACACTTTCAGGATCGTGAAGCGGCCGAGGCAGCGCTGACGCGCGCGCGCGATGAACAGATCAAACGTGGCTACCGGGTTGTATTCATGCAATCTGCCACCGGCTGAGCATCACCCCAGCGACAGGCCGGCCAAATCACGCACCCGAGCTCAGATTCCATCTATCTGAAAACAAATAGAAAAAACAGTCCACTCCAAATTGAACCACCGGCCATCCGGCGCTATACTGTTTGGCCTTTTGGCCCGGGCTCTTGCTGCCACAGCCGGCCCCGCCAGACCAGCATGTTAAATGCTATAACATATTGTAAATAAAGGTGTTTCTGATGACGACTGGCTCGCTGCCTGCAAGACAAGGCCTGTACGACCCTGCCAATGAACACGATGCCTGCGGTGTTGGCTTCGTGGCCAATTTCAAAGGACGTAAAAGCCATCAAATAGTGCGTCAGGGTCTCACCATCCTGGAAAACCTGACCCATCGCGGCGCTGTTGGTGCAGACCCGAAAGCCGGGGATGGTGCCGGCATACTGATTCAGATACCTGATGATTTCCTGCGCGCCTGCTGTGTTGATCTCGGCATCAAACTGCCCGGACCTGAACATTATGGCGTTGGCATGATGTTTCTGCCGCAACCGGTCAAGAGTCGTAACCAGTGCGAAACACTGATCGAACAAACGCTGGTTGAAGAAGGCCAGATCCTGCTGGGCTGGCGTGATGTCCCGACTGACAATGACGACCTCGGTGACAGCGTCAAGCAGGTTGAACCTGTCATCCGCCAGGTGTTCATCGGCCGCGGTGATAACTGCGCAACCAC
>CAJQPV010000107.1 GCA_905480305.1 uncultured Gammaproteobacteria bacterium
TGTGGTACACCGGAATCGTCCAGCCGCAACCAGCGCCAGCTGTCTTCCTCGGCAGAATCTTTCCTTAATAACAATGTGTTACGCATTCATATATCCCTGCTGTGCAGTGCCCGTTATCGTAGCAGAAAACATTCCTGAAAATGGCTTCCCGACAAAACAATTACCACCCTGTCAGAGTCGCCGGCGGCTACGGACACGCGATATTATCCGCGGACTGCCGTCACCTCGCCACAGCAGGCTTTCGAGTTGTGCCTTGCCACGCCCGACACTGGTGGCCGTGAGCACGTTAAACCAGTCACTGCTTATATCCACATCGATCTCAATATCCAGTCCGGCCAGCGCATTGTGTTCCAGAAACGTATCCAGCTCGGCAAAACCATCATCGCCGCGATCAGATATCAGCTGCTCGACACCACTGTCATCCAGCTCTTTGTGGAGCGCCCGCAACACGGCAGCGCTTGCGGTATTAATATTGATCGTGGTTTCTTCAGGTAACGCGGTAACGTGCGGCTCAAGCACAGCAATCACCTCGGGCGTAAAACCCTGCACCATTCGCAGCTCGCTGATATTGACCATGGGACCATTTGCCGTCCGGTAAGGCGGCTCTGCCAGCAGGTAGGCTTCATCCTCGGCACCGTCCGGAAAGGTGGCATTGATATCGGCATCGATCCAGTCGAGTAAAGCCGGTGCCAGCGCCGGTTCCAGGTCCAGTACATCCAGCAAACGTTTGAAGTAGGCCAGCTGCTCATCATCCACAGCGGCCTCGGGCTCGGCGGGATCGCCACCATCGACAATCAGGTTATTAACGTTGAAGCGCCCCTGCAGGTCCTCGATACGACCGTTAACAAAACCACCCTCAACCGCAATCGGTGGCAGCGCGCTTGCCCAGTTCTCACCGAGGGAATCATATTCGCTGTCTTCCTGGTCACGGCGCAGAATCACGTAGGCCCAGCTTTCCGCAGCAAGCGCATAGGCATACGCCTGTTCTCCATTCAGCAGGTTACCGGTACGGCGCATATCGACATTCAGCCGGGTCGCCATCGCCACCGCAGCCGCCGTGGCCAGCGCGACAACCAGCAAGGCCGTAATCAGTGCAACACCACGTTGCCGGTTGCTGCTTGCAAAATCGTGTTTCATGAACAGCGGCGCAGTCATGACATCATGGCAACTGGAACAGCCACACCAGGGTACCGAAGGTTTTGTGTTCGATGGTCACTTCAAGCGCCTTCGGCAACTCCGGAAGTTCAGTGCGGTCGGCTGCAACATCCGTACCGACAAAACCGGATGTATCCGGCCACTGCTCCTTCCAGACATCATTGCCGTCCAGGTAACGCAATTGCATACGTTCAACATCTTCAGTCAGCGGTTGTTTTAACGGCTCGCTGTCCTGCGCCCGGTCCAGCACCGACCAGGCGTATCGCACCAGTTGCTGTTCTTCATAGGCATAGCCGACACGCTGCAGGGTGCTGCGCTGCCGGCCGGCCGGGTTACGCCAGCCACCCCGCGTCAGCCGCAAGCTATCATCCCCAACCAGTGGCTGTTGTACGTCACCAAATTCATTACGCACAAAGCGTGGCACCAGCTGTTCAATATCACGCTGCATCAGCAGGTACATTTTCTGTAGTTCACCGAGTCGATCGGCGGCCTGTTCCGTATGCCCCTGCTGGTTCAGCACGGCCTGCAAACCACCGTAGGACATCGCTGCCAGCAAGCCATAAATGGCCAATGCCACCAGCAATTCCAGCAGGGTAAACCCTTTACTGTTGGACATGCCGGAATACATCAGACCTCCGGCTGCAACAGGAAGCCGCTCAGTACCGAGAGCGGGTTTTCATCATCATCCGAATCAAGCGGGTAGACCTCGACATCCAGTCGTCGCAACTCTGCTTCTTCAGTCTGGGATATTCGAGCCAGCCAGCGCCATTCCTGGTTACCCATTTCCCGGGTACCCTTGCGCTCACCTACCGACAACCATTCGCCCTTGACCTGGTATTCCACCAGCACATTACGTGCGACCCACATCGCCAGGGTGCGGTCACGCAGGTAGGACTGGTTACTGGTGTAGTCGCTGGCTGCCTTGATTACCGCGCCCATGGCCAGCGCCAGCACCGCCAGTGCAATCAACACCTCCAGCAGGGTAAAACCTTGCAGTCGCTGACGGTTCACAGCGTTTCCTCAATTTCCCAGCTCACCTGGCCAAGTACGGTCGCCTTGAGATGATAGCGATACTCGCTTTGCAGGGATAAAATAGTCGCGTCAAACGGGGTCATCTCGCCGCTGGAAAGAATATAGACCTGTGGCTCCAGGCCGTTATCGTCCTGTTTGCCATCGCTGTTCTGATCCGCCTCCGTGATGGCGTACAATTCTGGCGGCTCACCTTCTACTTCAAGACGCAGCTCTATATCAGCCGGCAGCTTGTAGGCCTTTAACAAACCGTCCTCGCCGGAGGACTGCCAGCCACCATCCTCTTGCAACAGCAGGAACTCGTAGCCGTCATCGGTAAAATTAACGGCCAGCTCTTCGCCGCGCAACACCGCTTCATCCGCTGCAAGTTCCAGCAGGGTTGCCAGGCGCCGCGTTTCCTGCTCCATCAGCTCACTGATTTTATCGCCACCCAGTGACAGTACCGCGAAGCTGATGATGATACCGATCAGCACCAGCACCACCATCAGTTCCAGCAGGGTAAAACCGGCCGAGCGCCCGGATACCGATACAGGCCGGACAGACATAGCGCTTATTGCAATCCCCAGTTGCCGATATCGTCATCGCTGGGCTGCTGATCAGCGCCCATTGAAAAAATATCTATGGAGCCATTTTCGCCGGGGCTCAGATACAGGTAGTCCTGGTTCCACGGGTCCTTGGGCAGGCGGTCAACATAGCCACCTTCCTTCCAGTTCGGAGGCTCGGGAGACGACGGTTTCTCCACCAGGGCCTCCAGCCCCTGGTCCGTGGTCGGGTAGACAAAATTATCCAGTTTGTACAGGTTTAGCGCCGCTTCCAGTGCACGAATATCCTGTTTTGCCTTGATTTTTCTGGCCTGGTCCGGCCGGTCCATGACCTTGGGAACCAGGATCGCCGCCAGTATGCCGAGGATCACCACCACCACCATGACTTCAATCAGGGTAAAACCAGCTTGCTTGCTCACTGTTGTTTTCATTACCAATGCCTTGCATGTTTAAAGGGCCCCGTCCTTGGCCGGGGAATAATCGCCTCATTCTAAAGGTTTTACGACCGGGGAAACAGTGACAGATTCACTACCGCCAGGATGCTGCCGCTGGCTTTCAGGGGCATTAACGAACCTCAACAGAGCGAATCGGGAGAATCACTGCGGAGGCAATCCGCAATGCACATGCGTAAGACTAGCTCAGCTCCAGCTGATCGCGCACTTTCAGGGCGTACAGATGACGCTCGGCATCGACCAGGTGCTGACCCCAGTGCAGCCGGTAACTGGTCTGCCAGACCTGCGCTGCCCGCTGTGGCCAGGCCTCATCCAGCAATTCCAGTCCATGTTGCAGGTCGAAATAGATATCAGTCAAATCGTCCGCGAGGCTGCCGGACATGTGCATCTCTTCGGGTGAGGCATCAAATTCCAGCCAGTAGCTGTCACGATCACCGAGCTGCTTGCGCAAGCGGCTATAGAGTGAAAAACGGTCATCAAGGTCTACACCCGGAACCTGTGTATCACCGGTCTCAAAGGCATTCAGCGAGGTCACCGCAGTGTGCAACCTCGGCATCAGGGTGAACAAAGCTGCCAGCCAGCGCTGCGCCCCTTCATCAGGATTCTCGATCAGGCGGCAATAACCCTCTGCCACGTCAATCATTTCCGATAGTGTCTCGGTCAGGCTTGTCATACCAACATTGCCAATACCCCGGTTATCTGTATTCACGCTAATTTCCCCGTATATGCAGCGTCCCTCTGCAATCTGCTTGCTGTAAACACAGTGTAGTCAAAATTCAGCAAAGCGCCTTAGCACGCATTTGTTACGGGGTGGCGGGCTAAACTTCCACCATTTCAAAATCGTCCTTGGATGCGCCGCATTCCGGGCACAACCAGCTATCCGGGATATCAGTCCAGCGGGTACCCGGGGCAAAACCTTCTTCCGGCAACCCGGCCGCCTCGTTATAGATAAAACCACAGACAACACACATGTATTCCTTGGTATCACTCATCCGTAAAACTCCGTCAGTTACAATTTATGCGGCAAAATTTGCGGTGAAGCGTAATCGCTA
Organism: uncultured Gammaproteobacteria bacterium; assembly: GCA_905480305.1. Taxonomy (GTDB): domain Bacteria; phylum Pseudomonadota; class Gammaproteobacteria; order UBA9214; family UBA9214; genus UBA9214. The sequence goes on from CAJQPV010000107.1 coordinate 4,231, forward strand.
ACGGCTCAATAGTGAAGCACCGGCAAATGCTTTTCATAGCCCGGCCGGCATTATGCATCCGGTTTCCGTTATCATCCGTCAGATGACTCAACCGAAAATCGTAATGACCTTTGCCGGCCATGACCCCACGGGGGGTGCCGGAATACAGGCCGATATTGAAACGCTTGCCAGCCATGATTGCCATGCCGCCGCGGTGATCACCGCGCTGACGGTACAGGACACGCAGGATGTTGCCCGCTTCACTGCCCTTGAAGCCGACGCCGTCACTGCGCAGGCAGAGGCGGTGCTCGCTGACATGCCGGTATGCGCCTTCAAGATCGGCATGCTCGGCAGCGCTGCCAATGCACGTGCCATCCACAATATTCTGCAACAGTACCCGGACATACCACTGGTGCTCGACCCGGTGCTGGCCTCGGGCAATGGTACCCGTCTCGGCGACCCGCAACTGCTGGATGCGATATCGACGCTGCTGCTGCCGCGGGCAACCGTTGTCACACCCAACAGCCCCGAAGCACGTGCACTGGCACCGACTGCAAACACACTCGATGAATGCGCCGTCACCTTGCTGGCACAGGGTGCGGAGTTCGTACTGATCACCGGCACACATGAAGATTCTCCCCACGTGGTCAACTCGCTCTACCAGGGTGACCAGCTACTGGAAACGTTTACCTGGGAACGGCTGCCTCACAGCTACCATGGCTCCGGCTGCACGCTGGCTGCCAGCATCACCGGCATGATGGCCCGCGGGCTCGACCCGTTCCACGCTATCAGTGAAGCACAGGAGTTCACCTGGAACGCCTTGCAAGCCGGTTATCGCCCCGGCAAGGGCCAACACCTGCCCGACCGGATGTTCTGGACCAAAGCGGATACCTGAATGACGCGCAGTGTGCTTTGCAGAGGTCTGTATGCCATCACGGACGAACGACTGAGCGCGCCCGGGCAACTGCCTGTTTGTGTCAGTGCAGCCATCGCCGGTGGTGCCACTGTCATCCAGTACCGCAACAAACAGGGCAATGCACAACAGCGCCGGCAGGAAGCCGGGGCACTGCTGCAACTGTGTCAGCAGCACCGGGTGCCGTTGATCATTAACGATGACGTAGCACTGGCCGCCAGCGTAAATGCCGACGGGGTACACCTGGGAAAGACGGACGCCTCGCTGGCACAGGCACGGCAACAACTCGGGCCGCAAGCCATTAT
>CAJQPV010000108.1 GCA_905480305.1 uncultured Gammaproteobacteria bacterium
CACCATATACTCGTTTATACTGGTCGATTAATTTCGCTTCCTCTGAGTGGACTGTTTACGGGCACCGACCCTGCCTGCGGATGACTATGGACAAAGACCAACAATCAAGACTGAAACTGCTGATCGAGAAAGGTAAGGAGCAAGGCTTCCTCACCTATGCCGAGGTCAACGACCACCTGCCGGAAGATATTGTTGACCCGCAGCAAATCGAAGACATCATCGGCATGATTAACGACATGGGCATTCTGGTGCATGAAGTGGCACCGGATACCGATTCACTGTTGCTTGCCAGCACCAAGAATACTGCCGATGATGATGCGGCCGAGGAAGCCGCCGCCAACCTGGTTACCGTTAACAGTGAATTCGGCCGGACCACTGATCCGGTGCGCATGTACATGCGCGAAATGGGTACCGTTGAACTGCTGACTCGTGAAGGCGAGATTGTTATCGCCAAGCGCATTGAAGATGGCCTGAACCAGGTCATCAAGGCACTCGCCGTTTTTCCCGAGACCGCCGCAACATTACTGCGTGGCTACGAAAGGGTCGAGGCCGGCGAAATGCGTCTGACCGACCTGATCACCGGATTCATTGACCTCAACGCTGAAGAGCCTGAAATACCCGCCCCCCAGGCACCCCAGGCTGCTGGCGAAAAAAATTCTGATACAGATGCTGACGATGAAGAAGAAGCACCTGTCGACACCGGACCGGATCCGGAAGAGTCACGTGAACGCTTCGTCGCCATGGAGAAAGTCTACAAGCAACTGGTCGCGGCTATTGCCAAGGGCGGCAAAAGTACAGCACGCATAGAAAAACTGCGCGCACAGCTGGCAGAGCAGATTCTTTCGCTGAAACTGGTTCCGCGCATTGTCGACATCCTGAATACCAACCTGCGCCAGATCATCAAACGCATTCGTACCCATGAACGTCACATCATGGATACCTGTGTTACCCGCGCGGGCATGCCACGCAGGGATTTCATCACCTCGTTCCCGAATAACGAAACAGACCTTGCCTGGATACACGACCAGGTCACCGGCGGCCAGAAGTACGCCGCGCAGCTTGCGCAATATAAAGATGAAATAGTGCGCGCACAAAACAAGCTGTGCGCATTGCAGAACAGTGCGCACATGAACATTCCTGAAATCAAGGACATCAACCGGCGCATGTCGATCGGTGAAGCGAAGGCAAGACGCGCCAAGAAAGAAATGGTCGAGGCCAACCTGCGACTGGTTATCTCCATTGCGAAGAAATACACCAACCGCGGCCTGCAGTTCCTGGACCTGATACAGGAAGGCAACATCGGCCTGATGAAAGCCGTCGACAAGTTTGAATACCGGCGTGGTTACAAGTTCTCGACCTATGCAACCTGGTGGATTCGCCAGGCCATAACCCGGTCAATTGCCGACCAGGCACGCACCATCCGCATTCCGGTGCACATGATCGAAACGATCAACAAGCTCAACCGAATTTCCCGTCAGATGCTGCAGGAGATCGGCCGCGAACCAACACCGGAAGAACTTGCCGAACGCATGGATATGCCGGAAGACAAGGTACGCAAGGTTCTCAAGATCGCCAAGGAACCGATCTCCATGGAGACACCTATTGGTGATGATGAAGATTCACACCTTGGCGATTTTATCGAGGATCAGAACATCGACTCCCCGATCGACTCCGCTTCCATGGAAGGCCTGAAAGAAGCCACGCAGGGTGTTTTGTCCGGGCTCACACCACGTGAGGCAAAAGTATTGAGAATGCGTTTTGGTATCGATATGAACACCGACCACACGCTCGAAGAAGTCGGCAAACAGTTTGATGTGACGCGTGAACGAATTCGTCAGATCGAAGCCAAGGCACTGCGAAAACTGCGTCACCCGAGCCGCTCGGAACCGTTACGCAGTTTCCTGGAAATCGAGTAACCGCAAGAAAATTACTCGCTATATGTTCGTTAACGTGGCTACACATGCCTGATAAAATACAATCAGGTTTGCGGTTCCGCGTGGCAGTTGGAACGTAAAAGTTGCTAGAATACAATTTTTGGGCCTGTAGCTCAGTTGGTTAGAGCAGGGGACTCATCAGTATGGTGCGTTCACGCCGAGAGGCGTGAAATGAACGGGATGAATTCAGGGAAACCTTAACAGCAAGGCTGATGGCAACCCTGAGCCAAGCCGGGAGTACACTCCCGGAAGGTGCAGAGACTACCTGAGGACTCCAGTGTCCTTAATAACAGGCAAGAGCTTCCCGCGCCCTGACATTCACCAGATGAGGGTGATGAGATAGTCCACTCCCGGCAGAAATGCCGGGGATGAGTGAATCCCTTGGTCGAAGGTTCGAGTCCTTCCAGGCCCACCAATTTCATAAATTTCTTATAGTTATAACTCCTGGACCAAGGGATCATAGTCCCCCTGGTGCATCCAGAGCGGCGAATCCCGGGGAGCGTTCCGACTCATAATCCCTCGGTCCCAGATTCGAGTCCCGGCGGGTCCACCATATAAGCCGGAGGTATCTACGATACCGGGGGAAGTCCATGCCTCAGTGGTTCCACGGAGGAACAATTCACCCACCTTTCCTTGTAAACAGACAAACCATCCCAATATAAGGGGTAGCAGTCAATTTTGTCTGTTCCTACCGAAAGGCGCTCAAATGCCGTCCCACAATGATGACTCTGGTACCCCATGGGGAGCTCGACCCCAATCACCACCTGATATTGAACAGATACTTAAGCAGGCTATCGAAAGACTAAAAGGCATATTCCCAGACGGTGGTTCTGGAAAAAATTCAGGCGGCAGTTTTGGCGGGCTGTTTAGCTTTGCTATTTTATTGTTGATAGGCCTCGGTCTCTGGTCTGCCTATTACACGGTACCCAGTGATTCAGTCGCTGTGGTGCAGCGGTTTGGCATGTATCTCAAGGAAGTTCCACCAGGGTTGCATTTCAAAATGCCGCTCGGCATTGATAATGCGACGATTGTTCCGGTCAAACGGCAGTTAAAGCAGGAGTTCGGTTTCGTCACACCCGGTGCACGAGATCCAAACCAGAGTGCGCGCGATGGTGGCAGGGAAACACAGATGGTCACAGGTGACCTCAATGCGGCTCTGGTCGAATGGGTTGTTCAGTACCGTATATCAGACCCTGTTAAATTCTTGTTTGAAGTTCGCGAACCAGGTGAAACCCTGCGCTATGTATCGGAGTCGGTAATGCGTGAAGTGGTCGGAGACAGGACGGTGGACGAAGTCATCACCATTGGCCGACAGGAAATTGAAGTGGAAGCCCTGGTCAAGATGCAGGAACTATCCACCAAGTACGTAATGGGTATAAGTATTGATCAGGTGCAGCTAAAAAACATTAACCCGCCCAGGCCTGTGCAGGAATCATTTAACGAAGTTAACCAGGCACAGCAATCGAAAGAAAAACTCATTAACGAGGCACGGCGCGAATATAACAAAGTGATTCCTTTGGCTGAAGGTGAAAAAGATCAGCGCATCCGTGAAGCCGATGGTTATCGCCTCAAGCGCATCAATGAAGCCGAGGGTGATGTGGCACGATTTAACGCACTGTTTACCGAATACCAGAAAGCCCCCGAAGTCACTCGCCGCCGCATTTATATCGAAACCATGCAGGCGGTTATGCCGAATATAGCGTCAAAAATCCTGGTGGATGATGATATGACCGGTTTGTTACCACTACTTAATCTTGATGGACAAAAGGGACAACAACCATGAAAAACCCAAAATGGATTGCGCTGTTGTCGATCTTTCTCGTAGGCGTGTTTGTGCTGGCAAGTTCGATTTATACCGTTGACGAAGTTGAGCAAGTCATTATTACCCAGTTTGGCAAGCCGGTGGGTGAGCCCGTTACGGAAGCTGGCCTGAAATTTAAAATCCCCTTTATCCAGGAAGTTAACCCCATCGACAAGCGTGTGCTGGAATGGGATGGTGCACCTTCCGATATGCCTACCAAGGACAAGCTGTATATCTCGGTGGACCTGTTTGCCCGCTGGCGGATTGTTGACCCATTGCAGTATTTTTTGCGCCTGCGTGATGAACGCAGTGCCCAGTCCAGGCTGGACGATATTCTCGGCAGTGAAACCCGCAATGCCGTGGCCAAACACGAATTAATCGAAATTATCCGTACCACCAAAGACCGCGAACCACTCATCGATACGACCGTTCTTGGCGAAGCCGCTGTGCCTGCCACTGAACAAGGCCCCACTATGGGTGCGTTGGTTCCGATTGAGAAAGGGCGCAAGCTGGTTGAGCAGGAAATATTTACAGCAGCAGCCGAGAAAGTCGGTGTGTTTGGTATTGAGTTACTGGATATACGATTTAAGCGCATAAATTACAACGAAAGTGTACGCCCTAAAATCTATGATCGTATGATCAGTGAACGCAGGCAGATCGCCGAACGGTTTTTGTCTGAAGGTAATGGCGAAGCAGCGAGAATACGCGGCAACCGGGTACGTGACCTCAACAAAATTCAGTCCGAGGCCTATCGCCAGGTAGAAGAAATACGCGGCCTTGCCGACGCCAAAGCAACAGAAATTTATGCCCGCGCCTACAATCAAAATCCCCGGGCCGTGGAGTTCTACGAATTCACACGCACCATGGCATCCTATCCGTCAATCATCGGTGATAGCACCACCATCGTGTTATCCACCGACAGCGATCTTTTCAAGTTCCTTAAAGGTATGAGTGCCAATCAGGAATACGTCAACCCGTAAGTGGAGAAATTCATGAGCAAGGAAAGAAAAAGCAACAAGGAAACAAAGAAGTCTTAATTTGCATCCAAATATGACCCGCTTGTTGATTTGCACCGAACTTTGATCCAATTGAGCCGTATATTTGCATTCTGCTCTGACCCATCTCTGTCGAAAGAATTTATTTTGAATACGTATACGTGCGTCGTTT
>CAJQPV010000109.1 GCA_905480305.1 uncultured Gammaproteobacteria bacterium
TATCGAGCCTGCTTACCTGTTCGGCACCATCCACTCGGAGGATCCGGAAGTGCTGCAGCTGCCGCAGCCGGTGCAGCAGGCGATCGACCGCTGCAACACGGTAGTGCTGGAAATGTTGCTGGATGCCGAGGCCATGATGTATTCCAGTACGGCGATGTTGATGATGGATGGTCGGATGCTGTCCGACATTATTGGCAAGCCGCTGTTCCGCCAGACGGCATCGGCGATACGCTCACGTGGTATTCAGGAGCTTGTGCTTGAACGCATGAAACCGTGGGCAGCCGCAGTGATACTGTCAATGCCGGCATCAGAAACCGGTCTGGTGCTGGATATGATGCTCTATCAAAGTGCACTCGAGCAGGGTAAGTCCGTGCATGGTCTGGAGACTGTAGAGGAACAGTTAAACGTATTTGAAGCGCTTTCCGAAAAAGACCAGGTCCTGCTGTTGCAGGATGCAGTGGAAAACTTTCCCGAGCTGGACGCCTTGCATGCAGAATTACTGGAGGCCTACAAGCAGCGCGATCTTGCCGGACTGATGGCGCTTGGTGAGGCAGCCATGCAAGCGGGTGACCAGCAGCTCGCTGACGAGTTCCAGCAACACCTTGTAGTCGACAGGAATCACCGTATGTCGGACAGAATGCAGGTCTACCTGCGACAGGGTGAGGTGTTTATCGCGGTGGGTGCCCTGCACCTGCCGGGAGAGGAAGGCCTGTTGAAGCTGCTTGAACAGCAAGGTTTTACTGTCAGACGACTCTACTAGCGTGCGGGTGCCGGCCTTATGGCTGTAGTTGCCAGTGCAGCGTTTCGCCAGCCAGCAACGGCACCAGCGTGGAGCCTGCCAGCGGATAACTGTCCGGGACCTGCCAGTCTTTTTTCACCAGCATGACCTTGTCTGTGTTGCGTGGCAGTCCGTAAAAATCAGCGCCGAAGTGACTGGCAAAGTCCTCCAGTTGTTGCAGTGCCCCGGCATCTTCAAACGCCTGTGCATACAGCTCCAGCGCAGCATGCGCGGTGTAGATGCCGGCACAACCACAGCTGGATTCCTTGCGCTCGCGTGCATGCGGGGCGCTGTCTGTGCCGAGGAAGAATTTTCTGCTGCCGCTGGTAGCGGCAGCCAGCAGTGCCTCGCGGTGTGATTCGCGTTTCAGCACCGGCAGGCAATAGCTGTGTGGTTGCAGGCCGCCCCTGAACATGGCGTTGCGGTTCAATAGCAGGTGGTGTGCGGTAATAGTTGCAGCGACTGTATCCGGCGCGCTGCTGACAAACTCAATGCCTTCGCGTGTGGTGACATGTTCCAGCACCACCTTGAGCTGTGGAAACCGCTGTATCAGCGGTTGCAGGTGACGCTCGATGAAAACCTTCTCGCGGTCGAAGACATCAATGTCCGGGTCGGTGACCTCGGCGTGTACCAGTAATGGCATGCCTTGTTGTTGCATGCTTTCCAGTGCGGCCCAGGTGTTGCTGATATCAGTGACGCCGGCGGCGGAATTGGTGGTGGCCCCGGCCGGATACAGTTTGACGGCCTGTACCCTATTGCTGTTTTTTGCCTCGACAATGTCATCCGCTGTGGTCTGGTCGGTCAGGTACAGTGTCATTAGCGGTGTGAACTGCAGACCTTCAGGCACGGCAGCAAGAATACGTTCCCGGTAAGCCAGAGCCTGCGCTGTTTTGGTAACCGGTGGTTGCAGGTTCGGCATGATAATGGCTCGTGCAAACTGCCTGGCAGTGTGCGCTACGACAGTTGTCAGTGCGTCGCTATCGCGCACATGCAGGTGCCAGTCATCCGGGCGAGTCAGTGTTAGTTCCATGTGTCATCCATTACCGACTGTTGCAGCAGCAGATTCAGTGTAAAGCGGACGCCGAAGCCGGTCGTGTCAGTCGGGATATGCCCGAGTCCACCCTTGTGGTTGCTGGCTGCAAGGTCAATATGCACCCAGTTACTTTTTTTGTCGACAAAGCGCTGTAGAAAGCGGGCGGCAAGGATGTGATCGGCATCACCTTCCAGAGTGCATTGCAGGGTATCGGCAACGGTCGACTTCAGGGATTCGTCAAAGTCCTTGTCGATTGGGAATGGCCAAACGCGTTCGCCGCTGCTGCGTCCGGCCGCTGTTAACGGGCCATGCAGTGCATCCCGATTGCTGAATACACCGCTGTAACGCGAGGATAATGAGTAAATGCAGGCGCCTGTCAGGGTGGCGTAATCAATCATCAGGTACGGTTTTTCCTTGCTTGCCAGTGCCAGCGTGTCAGCCAGCACCATGCGTCCTTCTGCATCCGTGTGTTTTACCTCGATGCTGGTACCGTTGCTGGCGATGACGACATCGTTGGGCTTGTAGGCGCGGCTGCCAATGTGGTTTTCCGCCAGCGCCAGCCAGCAGTCTACCGGGTGATCGTAGTTGAGGCGTGACAGTGCCAGCAGGGTACCCAGTGCGACGGCGCTTCCCTGCATGTCTTCGTGCATGCCGTTCATGTAGCGCGCCGGTTTTACATTGACGCCACCGGTATCAAAGCAAATACCTTTGCCAACCAGTGCCAGCTTGCGGCCGCCGCGTTTCTTTGGTCGGTAGCCAAGGTGAACAATGCCGGCATCATCGACCGGACTGCCTTGCGAGACGGCCAGAAAGGCGCCGGCCTTTTCACGCTTCAGTGCCGTGGAACCGAGAAACTTCATGGTCCAGCCTTCTTTGCTTGCCAGTTGCTTGACAAATTTGCGGTACAGGGTGGGCGTCAGTTCGTTCGGGGGCAGGGCTGCCAGCCAGCGTGCCAGGTGATTGCCTGCCGCCTCGGCCTGCACCGGTGCCAGGTCAATTATTTTATCCAGTCCGTAAATATCAATTTGTTTGAGTGCCGCCGGTTTGTCGGCATCGGATTTGAAGCTCGGCATCGGGCAGACCGAGGCCAGCAGTGCCGCCGTCATGGCCTCCAGTAGCCTGGCAGCGGTTGCCGCAGAAAAGCCGCTAATCTGCAGCAGCAGGGATGACGGATTTTGCTTGCCGGCCTCACTGGCGAGTTCGCGAGCGCTGGTCAGGTATTCAAATGTGCTGGCTTCAGCGTCCATGGTCTGTAGCAAGACACGGCTGCCACGTTTATTGGGCAGGTCAGTCACCAGGCAGCTGTGCTCGCCAGGCTGTCTTTGCAGCTGCTGGTAACGTGGCTTGAGTACCTCCGCATAGGCCAGCGTGTCCCATAGCGCCTTGCCGGGCTTCTCCGGGGCAATAATCAGGGACACCTGCCGGGCATCGATCTGCGCGATCGTGGGGGGCTTTAGATATTGATTCAACTTGATATTTTCAGAGTGCTTGTAGGGGATATGCATGCTTTTGCCTTGACCTGTTAACGCAAAACGCTGATCATATCGCGCTTGCTGTGTTTCGGATACTGCTGTTTCCTTGAAATTCAGGGGGATGGGCAATTTTCAAGGTCTGCTGGCCTGTTTTACACGTGAAAGCAGCGTGCACTGTCATGGCCAGATAGATCTTCACTGTTTCCACACTATTTAAAAAATGCTTATGAAAGACACAGATAAAAAACGTGTGCTGCGGGAAATGTTGTTTGCCCGCCGCTTTGAAGAACGCTGCTATGAGGCCTATGTTGAACGTAACATCGGCGGTTTTCTGCACCTCTATCCGGGTGAGGAAGCCTGCGCCTTTGGTGTGCTGGAGGCGGCAAAACCCGGGCACGACTACGTGATTACCAGCTATCGTGATCATATACATGCGATCAAGTCAGGTGCCGATCCCAAAAAAGTCATGGCCGAGTTGTTTGCCAAGGAGACCGGTGTCAGCAAGGGCCGCGGTGGTTCCATGCACATCTTCGATGTTGCCAACCGTTTCATGGGCGGTTATGCGCTGGTCGGCGGGCCCTTTCCGCTGGCGGCCGGGATTGCCAAGGGTATCCAGATGCAGGGCGGAGATGAAATCTGTATCTGTTTTCTGGGTGATGCGGCCAACAACCAGGGCACTTTTCATGAATCCCTGAACATGGCCAAGATCTGGAATCTGCCGGTGCTGTATGTGTGTGAAAACAACCTCTACGGCATTGGTACCCGCATTGACCGGTCAACGGCCGTGGTTGATCAGTACAAACGTGTCTCCGCTTATAACATTCCGTCAGCGCAGGAAGACGGTCAGGACTTTGACAAGGTGTTCACGGCGGCAAGCACGGCGATCAAGCATGTGCGCGGCGGCAAGGGTCCGTATTTTCTTGAACTGATGACCTACCGTTACCGTGGACATTCAATGTCGGACTCCAACGCCTACCGTGCGAAAACAGAAGAACGTATGTGGAGTGATCGCGACCCGGTCATCATGTTGCGCGACCGCTTGATGGCATCGGGTGCGCTGACACTGGATGAATACAAGGAAATGGACACCGCTATCCTCGACGAAATTGAAGATGAGGTTATCCGTTATGCGACCGAGTCACCCGAACCTCCTGTGTCTGAAGTGGAGCGCTTTGTACTGGCGGATAATGACCCCTGGGTCAAGGGCGGGGTAAAGTAATGGCTGACATCATGATGTGGGAAGCGATCATGCGTGCGCATGATGAAGAGATGGCCAATGACCCGATGGTCATTGCCATGGGTGAGGATATCGGTGTGGTCGGCGGCACCTACAAGGCAACCACCGGCCTGTATGACAAGTACGGCGAGCAGCGTGTTATCGACACGCCAATTTCCGAAAACGGCTATACCGGTCTGGGCATAGGCGCCTCCTTTCTGGGTGTGCGTCCGATTATAGAAATCATGTCAGTGAACTTTGCCTGGCTCGCCATGGACCAGATTTTTAACACCGCTGCCAAGGTACGTTACATGTCCGGCGGTCAGCTGCAGGCACCGGTGGTGATTCGTTCGCCGGGCGGTACAGCTCATCAGCTCGGTTCACAGCATTCGGCACGTATGGAGAAGGTGTTCATGGGTATTGCCGGTCTGCGTGTGGTAACGCCTTCCAGTCCGCGCCAGGCCTATGGTCTGCTGAAGTCGGCAGTACGTTGCAACGACCCGGTGTTTATCAATGAACATGAGTTGATGTACAACATGCGCGGTGATGTGCCGGAAGATGAATACTTTCATCCGCTGGAAGGTTCGGAGATTGCCCGCGAGGGCAGGGATGTCACCCTGTTTGGCTATAATATTTCGGTGCACTGGTGTCTGAAGGCAGCCGAGCTACTGTCAAAACACCATGCTATAGAAGCAGAAGTTGTCGACCTGTTTACACTTAGCCCGCTGGACCGGGAAGGTATCCGCAACTCGGTCAGCAAAACCCACCGTGCGGTAATTGTAGAAGAAGCGGAGCCGGCAGTTGGTGTGGGTGCAGAGGTAATGGCTATTATTAATGAAGAATGTTTCTTTGAGCTGGATGCTGCACCGGTGCGTGTTTCTGCGCTGAATGTGCCTATTCCCTATAACCATGCCATGGAGAAAGCTGCGCTGCCCGATGAGAATGATGTCGTCGAGGCAGTGCGCAACATGTTTGGTGTCTGACGTACACAAAGGATCGAAATCTTAATGTCTGAACCTTATGTAATAAAAATGCCGCAGCTCTCCGATACCATGACGGAGGGCGTCGTGGTCAGTTGGGAAAAGAACATTGGTGATGCCGTCAAGCGCGGCGATATTGTCGCCACGGTCGAGACCGACAAGGCGGTCATGGATGTCGAGGTTTTTCGAGACGGCTTTCTCTCCGGCCCGATAGCTGCGATTGATGCGGTAGTTGAAGTCACCCATCCAATTGCCTACCTGGTGGAGTCACAGGATGATGTGGTGCAGGGTGAGGCCGGGCAATCGGCACAGCCGGCAGCGGCCGCAACACCTGCTGCTACATCAGCGCCGGCCCCGGCAGCCGGCAAACCGGTGCTCGCCCCCAAAGCAGCACCGACTTCACGGCCGCAGGGCAGCAAGGCGTCGCCGCTGGCGCGCAAGCTGGCCGCACAACAGGGTGTGGATATTGACCGCGTTAGTGGCTCCGGGCCGGGCGGCGTGGTGATATCAAATGATGTGCAGCGTGCTCCGGCCCCGTTCGAAGTTGCCGTTCCAGGTGACGGGCGTCCGATGAGATCTATGGAAAAGGCGATTTCACGTGCCATGGCATCATCCATTTCCATGCCGACATTTCGCGTCAGTTCGCATATACGCCTGGAATCACTAATGGGGGCGGCAAAGTCTGCCGGCGTATCGGTGACAGTCGCCGTTGCCAAGGCCTGCGGCCTGGCGATGCTGCAACATCCAAAGATGAACTGGTGTTACCAGCCGGATGACAAGTTGATAGAACGCAGTCAGGCCGATATTGGTATGGCAGTAGCGGCTGATGACGGCGGCCTGGTGGTGCCGATTCTGCGTGGTTGTGAATCACGCGAGCTATCCGAGCTGAACGCTGACTGGAAAGACCTGGTGGCACGCGCCCGCACCCGGCATCTTAATCCGGAAGAATTTACCGGTGCCACGTTCCAGATTTCCAACATGGGTATGTTTGGTGTCAGCTATTTCGACGCCATTGCCACGCCGGGCCTGGCAGCGATCCTGGCGATATCTTCAAATACGGAGAAGGGCAGTGCCTTTACCATTACCGCTGATCACCGCGTCATCAACGGCGCGGATGTTGCGAATTTCCTGCAAACACTGAAAACCCTGATCGAACAACCGTCGGACTGGATGGGGCCGGGTGCCTCGGCCATTCCGGACGGTGACTGGGACTATGATGTCGTGGTGATCGGCGGTGGTCCGGGCGGTGAAGACTGCGCGCGCGACCTGGTTGCTCACAAGCTGAAGGTTGCCCTTGTGAACGATTCACCGTTTCCGGGTGGCGAGTGCCTGTGGCGTGGCTGTATCCCGTCCAAGGCATGGCGTGCCGCGGCGGATCGTATGCGCGACCGCGCCGAAGATGCGCACCTGGGTGTGACCGGAACCAACAAGGCCAAACTGGTGTGGAAAGACCTTGAGGCGCATCGTAAAAACGTACTGGAAACGCGCGGTGGCATGGCGCTGAAGACCGACAAGGGTGTACGCATTGATTACCTGCAGGGTTTTGGCCAGTTTGTTGATGCCCATACCATGGCTGTCAATACCAGTACTAACCAGGATGACCCGCATTCGCGTGCCGACCTGCCGACGGAAAAGGCCAGCAAGACAATTACCTTTGGTTGTGCAGTGGTCGCGACCGGTGCGCCGCCGTTTGTGCCGCCAATCCCGGGCGCGCAGGAAGCTCTTGATAATGGTGGCATCCTGACGTCTGACACGGTGTGGGCGCTGCCGGCACCGCCAAAGAAGCTGGCCGTTATCGGCGCCGGTGCGATTGGCGTGGAGATGGCACAGATTTTTCAGGACTTCGGTTGCAAGGTCACCTTGCTGGAGGCACAGGAGCGTATTCTTGCCGAGGTCGAGCCGGAGATCGCCAGGACGCTGTCCGCTATTCTGGACGATGAGCCACGTCTGGATGTACATACCTCGGCAGCCGTTAATAAAATCAGCGGCGAGCCGGGTGCAATGAAACTTGCCTACACTGACAGTGAAGGCAAGAAGCGTAACCTCACCGTTGACTACGTGATCATGGCAACCGGCAAGCGGCCGGTGCTGGACGGCCTGAATCTCGAGGCTGCCGGGGTGGCCAGTGATCGCAGTATTATCAGTGCCGACAGTCGTTGTCGTACCAACGTACCGCACATCTTTGCCGTTGGTGATGTCATCGGTGGCCTGATGCTGGCCCATACGGCAGCACAACAGGGGCGGGTGACCGCTGCCACTATCCTGGGTGAAAACATGCACTATGACCAGGACAAGGACTGCGGTGTCATTTTCTCGCGCCCGCAGGCGGCATTTGTCGGGGTGTCAATGGAGCAGGCCAAGGCCAGCGGTATTGACGCGGCGGAGGTGAAAGTGCCCATGAATATCGATGCCAAGGCCATGATCAACAATGAAACGCATGGCATGATCAAGATTGTCGCAGACAAGGCCACGCAGCGCGTCATCGGTGTGCATTTTCTGGCCGATCATGCGGACACGCTGATCGGTGAGGCGGTGATGATGGTGTCTGCCAACATGACGCTGGAGCAGGTCGGTGAAGCGATTCATCCGCACCCGACGCAGACAGAATTGTTTGGTGATATGGCGCGGCGTCTGCTGTCACGCCTGCGTCGCAGCCGGAAAAAGGCAAAAGCCTGATTCTTGCCGCAGCCTGATGGCAGGCTGCGGCTTTTCAAATATTGTGGGTAAACAAAAGTCTTTCTCTTGCATGTCTGTATTCGGGTGCATCGGCAGGGGACGCTAACAGGGTTATCGTTAAAAATGTCTGATATAAAGAAAGTAGTACTCGCCTATTCGGGCGGTCTTGATACTTCCATCATTCTCAAGTGGCTGGAAGAAACCTACGGCTGCGAGGTGGTAACTTTTACTGCCGATGTTGGCCAGGGCGAGGAGATCGAGCCGGCGCGTGCCAAGGCCGAGGCCATGGGCATCAAGGAAATCTATATTGAAACCCTCACCGAGGAATTTGCGCGTGACTATGTGTTGCCCATGCTGCGTGCCAATGCCATATATGAGGGTGAATACCTGCTGGGTACCTCGATTGCGCGCCCCCTGATTGCGCGGCGACTGGTTGAAATTGCTGCTGAAACCGGTGCTGATGCGATTGCACATGGTGCGACCGGCAAGGGTAATGACCAGGTGCGGTTTGAACTTGGCGCCTACGCGTTGAACCCGGATATAAAGATTATTGCGCCGTGGCGTGAGTGGGACCTGACTTCGCGCGAGACCCTGATGGCCTATGCCGAAAAACATGCTATCCCGGTAGAGAATAAACAGGGAGAAAAATCACCCTATTCCATGGATGCCAACTCGCTGCATATATCCTACGAAGGTGGCATCCTCGAAGACCCCTGGGCAGAGCCGGAAGAGGATATGTGGCTGTGGACAGTCTCGCCGGAAAATGCGCCTGACAGGGCGACTTATGTCGAGATTACTTTTGAACGTGGCGATGCTGTTGCCATTGACGGTAAACCACGCACTCCCGCGGAAATCATGGAAATGCTTAACAAGCTTGGCGGAGATAACGGTGTTGGCCGTTCTGATATTGTCGAGAACCGTTATGTCGGTATGAAATCACGCGGCTGTTATGAAACGCCGGCCGGAACCATTCTGCTGAAGGCGCATCGCGCCATGGAATCCCTGACGCTGGACCGTGAGGCTGCACATCTGAAGGATGATTTGATGCCGCGTTATGCCACACTGGTGTATAACGGTTACTGGTGGAGTCCGGAGCGCGAGCTGTTGCAGCAATTGATTGATGCATCACAGCAGCATGTTAATGGCACGGTACGACTGAAACTCTACAAGGGCAGTGTCGCAGTAGTGGGCAGAATGTCGGATGCCGACAGCCTGTTTGATGAGCGCATAGCCACCTTTGAAGATGATGCCGGCGCCTATAATCAGAAAGACGCGGAAGGTTTTATCAAACTGAATGCACTGCGTATGCGCATTGCCGGTCACCGCAAGCAGGCCAGCTAGCGGCGAGAAAGACACCAGGGTAACAATCTATGCGATTACTACACACTATGCTCCGGGTCGGTGATCTTGAGGCCTCCATCAAGTTCTATACACACGTGCTGGGAATGCGGGAACTACGTCGCAAGGACTACCCGGAAGGTGAATTCACCCTGGCCTTTGTCGGTTACGGTGATGAGGCGGAAAATACAGTTATAGAGCTTACCTATAACTGGGGAACCGACGATTATGAGATCGGTGCCGGTTTTGGCCA
>CAJQPV010000110.1 GCA_905480305.1 uncultured Gammaproteobacteria bacterium
CCAGGATTTCTTTTGTAGTTGAGTAAGTCGGCACAGGCGAGAAGCGGCCTGTTGTACTACCAGGCCGCTGCACCCGCCAGCCGCACCGAGGTGTTGTCACTGCCTGCGCTGGATCTCTGCCAGCGCAGGGATTGTCTCTCCCTGATCGACAGACGCTTTGGCCGCTGTTTTGTTTGTGCCGAAGGTCTTTTGTTGGCAGATCCGAGGCGTGTGTGACCAGAATCACAGGAATAAATATGCTTTGACACGAATGGCACTTACTTAAGCCAAAACCACCGTCATCCCGGCGCAGGCCGGGATCCAGCTGCACCGTCGGTGGCTTCGTTCCCTGGATTCCGGCCTGCGCCGGAATGACGAGAAGGCCTAATCTGCTCGTTATCTGCCTTAAGAAAGTGCCATTCTGCTCTGACACCAATTATTTGCGAAAATCAATAAACGCGGTCTTTCCATTTTATGAGGAGCAAATATGAAACTTGAATCCCTGGCCCTGCACTGTGGCTATAAGTCCGAAGCAACGACGAAAGCAGCTGCTGTACCCGTCTATCAAACGACCTCCTATACCTTCGATAACACCCAGCATGGTGCAGATCTGTTTGACCTGAAAGTGCAGGGGAATATCTACACACGGATAATGAATCCCACTACCGCTGTGCTTGAGGAACGCTTGGCCGCAATGGAAGGTGGTATTGCCGGGCTGGCGGTGGCCTCGGGAATGGCCGCGATAACCTATGCCATACAGTGTGTTTGTGATGTTGGATCCAATATTGTCAGCACCAGCCAGTTATACGGTGGCACCTACAATCTGTTTGCACACACCCTGCCGAGGCAGGGTATTGAAGCCCGTATGGTTTCAGCGGAAGACTTCGAAGGTTTCGAGCAGGCTATTGATGAAAACACCAGGGTGCTGTTTTGCGAATCTATTGGTAACCCTGCCGGCAATATTGTTGATATTGCCAGACTGGCGGAAATAGCCGGGCGGCATGGCATTCCTCTGATGGTGGACAATACGGTTGCGACCCCTTATCTGTGTCGCCCGTTTGAACTTGGCGCAGACATCGTGATTCACTCCCTGACGAAATACATCGGTGGTCACGGTAATTCAATCGGCGGCATTATTATCGACTCCGGTACCTTTGACTGGGTGGCAAACAGGGACAGGTTTCCCATGCTGAACGAGCCTGATCCCTCTTATCACGGGGTTGTTTATACGGAGGCGCTCGGAGCAGCCGCCTATATCGGGCGTTGCCGGGTGGTGCCACTCAGAAATACCGGCGCCGCACTCTCCCCGATGAATGCATTTCTCATACTACAGGGACTGGAGACGCTGGGTATCAGGATGGAGCGGCATTGTGAAAATGCAGAAAAGCTTGCCGCTTATCTCAGTAACCATGACAGGATCAGTTGGGTTAACTATGCGGCTTTGCCGGACAGTCCTTATTACCAGGCATGCCAGAAGATTACCGCTGGCAAGGCCTCGGGTATTTTGAGTTTTGGCATCAAGGGTGGTATCGAGGCGGGTGGGCAGTTTATTGATGCCCTGCAGATGATATTACGCCTGGTGAATATTGGCGACGCCAAGTCACTGGCCTGTCATCCGGCCTCTACCACTCACAGACAACTGAACGAGACCGAGCTGGAAGCCGCCGGTGTCAGTGCCGATCTGGTACGAATATCTGTCGGTATCGAGAATATCGATGATATTATTGAAGACGTCAGTCAGGCGCTCGACCACGTCATCCAGGCATCGCACTGAATCAATGAGTCATTGCCAAGTCGCACTTGCTTAAGGATGTCATTTAAAAACCCTATTTAGCCACGGAAACACACAGAAATACACGGAAGAATAATGCCTTACTTGATAGAATATTTCTGTGTAATTCCGTGTGCTTCCGTGGCAAATATTTTTTAGTAAGCACCATTCGGGTCAGTGTCACCGCTGTCCCGCTTACTGCCTCTCCCTTCGGGACAGGGTTAATGTGCTCTGACACCATTTACTCTTATCCATTATGACTGTTGTATATTTCTGCTTTTAAGGAAATTAATTTATCACGGTTATTTTTTAAATGGGTCTCGATTTGATCTGCTTGATCCTGATTGAGCCATGAGCGCTCAATGCAACTGTTTAGTGTGCGTACAGAAGGGTTGGCGTCGAGATATTCAATAACCTGTGATGTTGCGATCGGCTTTCCCTGGTAGCATTGTTGATATACAGACTTGAAAAGATCCAGATCTTGCTGGTAATCCAGCGTGACCCGGTAGTCCCGTTTGTGTCCAGGGTCAGCCTTGATCGACTTATGTTTGAAAACTGATTCATCTTTTATATATTCCGGCCAAAACTCTGTCTCATCGTCGTTTTTTATTGCATCGATCACTTCGAATGCGTTACGGCGAATAATATAGGGGGCCATACCAAGCGGCAGGCCTTCGACATAAAGATAATCCACTTCCGGATCGCGCTTGATCTCGGTGACCAAACGTTGTGCATATTCGAAAGAAAAAAGAGGGTTGTCAGCGGTTATTAGCAATAGATAGTCACACTCAAAAAAAGTGGAAGCTGAAAGAAGGCGATGTAAGACATCAGCTGGACTGCCAATAAAATAGTAGCAACCATGTTTGTTGCAAACGTCCAGTATCGGGCGATCCTGGGCAACTGTAGAAGTGCAGACTACTACATCATCCACTCCGTCTACTTGCTTGGCGCTTTCGATTACATGACCAAGTACGGACCGTCCCTCAAGGTCGAGTAAGATTTTTCTTTTTAATCGCGTCGACTTTAGTCGAGCTGTTATAAAGAAACCTATTTTCATTAATCCAGGTGCCTCAAGGAAAGTGTTTAAATAAAGTGTGTCAGAGCACTATTAACTCTAACATCAGGAGAAAATGTGCTATGAAATATTTTTATTATAGCTTTATGTGCGGGAGATTGATCAAGGAGACCTGTTACTACTTCGTTATTTGTATAGTACATGGGTTTTGATATCATCATCCCTCTACCGAACATCCACCGTTGACATCGGAGATCAAAAGAATCCATGACAAGACAAATTACTGTGACCCGTAAACTGTGCATCCTTCTGATTACCCGCGGCTTCGTCGGTGTCGCGGCTGATGCCAGCCACCCGTAGCTATTCCATAACCTTGTCACACTGGATTAAAATACGCTTATCCCTCTTTGGGCAAGTAAAAAACCGTACAGGATATGC
>CAJQPV010000111.1 GCA_905480305.1 uncultured Gammaproteobacteria bacterium
ATGTGGAGTGAAGCGGCCCTGGGAGAGGACGAGTCCGGGCGGATTCTGTTCATCTTTTGCCGCTCACCCTACACGATGCATGACTTCAACAATGAGCTGTTAGGTCTCGGCATAAGCCTGGTAGCCGCCCAGCACCTGGAAGGCGGACCGCAGGCCCAGCTCTATATAAAAACCGCAGACAGGGAATTCGAAATATCCGGCAGTCATGGCACATCGTTCCATCAGGATGATGATATTTCGGTAGCCTGGCCCATTCCGAACGTGCTGGGCGTACGACCACGCGCATCGGCAGCCGAGTAGCGTATACGCTTATCTGCCCTTGCCCACTGAGCCGACAAATAAGACGCTGTAGATTATAATCGATCGACACTGACACCTTTGATTGATGCGATATTTTACGGCCCTGGCTGAAGGTCGAATACAGCACAAAAGCTAAGCATTGTTTTTTGTTGCCAGTTTCTTTAGTTTTTGCAGGGTAATACTACAGTTAGCTGTAGCACTTATAACCGGAGGATGTATGTTACGAATAATAGCTGCAGTTATATTGGGAATGGCCATTGCACCCTTGCAAGCGGCGGTGGTTGGCAAGGAAGTCAGTTACCAGACCGGCGATACAGTGATGAAGGGATATCTTGCCTACGATGATGCCCTGACGGGCAAGCGTCCCGGCATCCTGGTGGTACACGAATGGTGGGGGCACAATAGCTACGCGCGCAAACGTGCAGAGATGCTGGCAGAGCTGGGCTACACGGCAATGGCCGTGGATATGTACGGCGACGGCAAGACAGCGGACCACCCGGATAATGCCGGCAAGTTTGCGATGGCAGTGCGTCAGGACCAGGACATGATGCAGGCACGCTTTAACGCTGCGCGTCACTACCTGAACAGTCATGAGACAGTAGACCCGGAATTGAACGCGGCAATCGGCTACTGCTTCGGTGGCAGCGTGGTACTGGGCATGGCACGTTCCGGCGCCGACCTTGACGGCGTAGTCAGCTTCCATGGCAGTCTCGGTGGCCTGCCACCGATTTCTGACAAGGTCACCGCAAAGGTACTGGCTGCCAACGGCGCCGACGACCCATTTAACAGCAAGGAGACGATTGAGCTGTTCAAAGAAGAGATGGAGACGGCTGGTGTAGACTTTGAATTCATCAACTACCCGGGTGTGAAGCACAGCTTCACAAATCCCGACGCCAATGTCTTTGGCGAAAAGTTCGGGCTGCCACTTGAGTATAACGCAGAGGCCGACAAGGCATCCTGGCAGAAGATGCAGCAGTTCCTGGACTCTATATTCAAATAATCATCTGCGTCAGCTCATGATGCTATCAGGAAGATTTACAGAAACTGCGTAAATGTCCGGGATCGGCCGCCGCGGTCAATCAGTCAGTAAACTTGCCACTGCGCACCCGTTCGACTTCCATTATCTCGAGCTCGCGCGAGCCTGACACGATAATGTTCTCGTCGAGCGCGAAGTCCAGCGAGTCATCGAGCCGTTTATAAGGCACCGCATTCAGGATTACCTTGATGGCATTCAGCCGCGCCTGGTGCTTGTCGTTGGAACGCACCACCGTCCATGGCGCATCGATGGTGTGGGTGCGTTTCAGCATTTCATACTTCACGTTGGTAAAATCATCCCAGCGATCCTGCGCCTGCAGGTCGACCTCGCTGAGTTTCCACTGCCGTAGCGGGTCCGTCTTGCGACGATCGAAGCGGCGCGCCTGCTCTTCCTTGGTTACACTGAAGTAGAGTTTCACCAGCAGGGTGTCCTGCCGGACCAGGTCGCGCTCGAAGCCCACCACACCACGCATAAAATCATAGTATTCTTTCTCATTGCAATAACTGAACACGCGCTCGACCATGGCGCGGTTGTACCAGCTGCGGTCGAACAACACGATCTCGCCAGCGCGCGGGAACGTTGACACGTATTTCTGGTAATACCATTGGGTCTTCTGCTCCTCGGTCGGCTTGCCGAGCGCCACTACACGGTAATGCTTCTCATTCATGTAGCGGGTTACCCGGCGTATAGTGCCGCCCTTGCCCGCCGCATCCCGACCCTCGAACAGGATGATCATACGTCGCCGCTTTTCCTCGAGGTATTGCTGCACCCCCAGCAACTCTGCCTGGAACGGCTTGAGCTGTTCCTCGCGCCGGTAACGCTTGATGGCCTTCCTGTTATCAGCCTTCAGACGGGCATTCTCCTCTACCAGCTGCTCCAGTTCCTGTCCGGGGCCAAGTTCCTGATCCACTGTCATACACTCCTGATAGTAATTCTGTGATTAGCTCAAAAAAAACACCGGTCGCAAAAAAAGCTTTCGCTGGCCGGCAGCAACAGGCAAAGAATAAAGCATCCCGCTGCATGCGTAATTGATCCTGCTCAATAGAAACCATGAAATCTGGCCGATGGGTTCCACTTTCACTCCCGGCTATGGTTGAATGTACCCGACTTCAACCCTGCTGACCGAAACATCACAATGAAAATCATAACCGTTACCACCCAGGCCTTTTCTGACCAGCGCCCCGGCACCTCCGGTCTGCGCAAGAAAGTCAAACAATTTCAGGCGCCCCATTACCTGGAAAACTTCGTCCAGTCGATCTTCGACACGCAGACGGAGCTCAAGGGCGGTACCCTCGTGCTTGGCGGTGATGGCCGTTATTACAACCGGCAGGCGATCCAGGTCATACTCCGCATGGCGGCGGCCAATGGTGTGGCCAGGGTCATGGTGGGGCAAGGCGGCCTGCTCTCCACACCAGCCGCTTCCTGCATCATCCGCAAGTACAAAACCAACGGCGGCATCATTCTCTCTGCCAGCCACAATCCCGGGGGTCCGGACGCGGACTTCGGCATCAAATTCAACACACCCAATGGCGGCCCGGCAGCGGAGAATGTCACCGAGGCAATATTTGCATGCACCCGGAAGATAAGCGAATACCAAACGATTGCCTGCGGGGAAATTGACCTCGATACCATTGGCGCCCGGCCCCTGGGAGAAACCCGTGTGGACATCATCGACCCGGTTGCGGACTATGCCGCCTTGATGGAACATCTGTTCGACTTCAGACGCATAAAGCAAATGTTCGACTCCGGACTGTTACGTATGCGCTTCGATGCCATGCACGCCATCACCGGCCCCTATGCCAAACACATCCTGGAAGACACACTGGGTGCAGAACCCGGCACTGTCATCAATGGCGATCCGAAAGAGGACTTCGGCGGTGGCCACCCCGACCCCAACCTGGTACACGCCCATGAGGTGGTAGCCCTGTCAATGGGTCACAACGCGGTCGACTTTGCCGCCGCCTCCGATGGCGACGGCGACCGCAGCATGATCCTGGGGCGCAATATCTTCGTCACCCCCAGCGACAGCCTGGCGGTGATGGCTGCCAATGCCCATCACATCAAGGGATATGCCAATGGCATTAGCGGGGTAGCCCGTTCCATGCCGACCAGTCAGGCCGTCGACCGGGTCGCGGCCGCACTCGGTGTGGACTGCTATGAGACACCGACTGGCTGGAAGTTTTTCGGCAACCTGCTGGATGCAAAACGCATCACGCTCTGCGGTGAGGAAAGTTTTGGCACCGGTTCCGACCATGTCCGGGAGAAAGATGGCCTGTGGGCGGTACTCTTCTGGCTCAATCTGCTGGCGGTACGGAAACAACCCGTGGCGAAAATCGTGCAGCAACACTGGCAAAGGTTCGGCCGCAATTTCTACACCCGTTATGACTATGAAGGCATCGACACCGGCGCCGCCAATGACCTGATGACGCATCTGCAGATGCAACTGGCCGGCCTGCCGGGCACGACGCTGGACGGCTACAAAGTCGACTATGCCGACAACTTCGCCTACACCGATCCGGTGGACGGCAGTATCTCGGAAAACCAGGGGATTCGTATTGGTTTCACTGATGGATCACGGATTGTCTATCGACTCTCGGGCACCGGCACGAAGGGGGCGACCTTGCGAGTTTACCTGGAGGCCTTCGAGCCCGACCCGAAAAAGCAGCGCCGCGAGACCGCCACGGTGATGCAACCACTGGTTGAAATTGCCACCGCATTAGCGGAAATCGTGTCCCGCACGGGACGCAAAGAACCGACGGTGATCACCTGATCACCCTGCAGTGAATCAAGGGGTCACCCATTTTTAAATGCTGGGTCGTAGAGGATTTGAACCTATGACCATCGGATTAAAAGTCCAAATAATCGCCAGTTCACACACCTTGATGTTTGTAAATCCTTATAGGCTATGTAATATGAGGCTCAGCTACTGGATCAATGCTGGTCAACATACAAACATGACCTAAACGTCGTAAGATAAAGCCGACTTTTAGACTGACTAATTTTAGTTATGCGCCAACCTGATAGTAACCAAGGGACCTGCAGGTAAAATATTTTATGACACGGGAAACGCAAAACCTCAATGAGCCCAAACAGGCAGTGACTGAAACGACGCCGGCCATTGGCCAAAGAGGGGGACTTCAGATATTAGCTGATCACCCCTGGATCAAGTTCGTGCTCGCGATAGCAGGACTTGCGATATTACTAATAGTGGTTTGGAACTGG
>CAJQPV010000112.1 GCA_905480305.1 uncultured Gammaproteobacteria bacterium
ACCAGTTCGTTGACAAAAATGCATGTTCATTGATGCGTGTATCGTTGTTTACGATGCGGGTGTGGTGTTGTAACACGCGGCTGCAGCATTGCCGGGAAGCTTGCTGTTAGTCAATGTGATGACGCGTTGTTTTGCGTGCACCGATATTCATATTTGCATTATTTTATGTAAGGACCTGGTAGTGAGAAATAAATTATTTTGTTAATTATTTTTGTGTTTTTAGAAAAAAGCATGACTTGCCGGGTAAAAATTCTTTCATTGAATAGAAAGTGCGCAAGGAATTCTCGATTGATGTGCGTGCGTAATAAACTGCAGAAGATGTTTGAAGTCTGTTGTTAAAAAGATACAAAAACACACATTACAGTCTGTCCTTGTGCGTTTTGGTGAATAGACTGTGGTTGGTGTGTTTACCGTACTGTGTAGAGCTGTGCTTCTGTTGCAATAGCGTTTAGTGGTACATCCCAGTTATTTGGCTCGATACATGTTTGCTTTTGCAGTTCGTAGGCTAGTCCGACCATTCTCGGTTTGCGCCAGTGCTGACGTTGCTGCAGGAAAGCGAAAGTCCGGTCGTAGAAGCCGCCACCCATGCCAATACGATGGCCGGCCGGGTCAAAGGCAACCAGTGGTGTTAATACCAGGTCGAGTGCGCAGGGCTTGATCAGCCTGCGCTTTACCGGTTCTGGAATACCGAAGCGGTTACGTTCCAGCATATCGTTGCGATTGAAACCGGCAAACCAGAGTTTTTGTCGTGAGAACGGCACCAGTACCGGCAGATAAATCTGTTTACCGGACGACCACAGGTATTCGAGTAACGGTAATGGATCTATTTCGCCATCACTGGCGAGATAGGCTGCGATTCGCTGGCTACGTAATATCAACGGGTGTTTGCGCGCCTGCTGTGCCATTTGTTCGGCGCATGCCGCTGCTACCCGGTAAGGGAGTGTTTTTCTTTGCTGACGAATTGTCTGGCGCAGTGTCTGGCTGGTCATCGTCAGTGCTTATCAAAAAGACGCGTGTAAATGAGGAGGGCATCCTCCACTTGTAGCGGTGTGACTGTTGCCCCTGAACCAAAGGTTCAAGAGGGGGACAGCAGTGATGCTTCAGGCTTCCCGCACGTGGCGGGCATGCACACCAACACCACAAAAAGTCCCCTGGGTTGGTGATTAGGCTCAAGGAGATCTCGGCCACTGTCGCATACAGCAGGGGATGCCCAAATTTAAACGGTTCCAGCAGGTGTTGCTTTAGTTCGTCTCCGCTTGCCGGAAATCGGCAAGCGCTTCATCAATCCGGGTATTCAGTTCGTGCAGGCGGATGCCGGTTGCATTCGAGTTGTTTCCGGCGGTGCCTGAGATGATTGATTCATGGGCCAGGTTCAAACCGGCCATCACAGCAATTCTGTCAATGCCGACGACTTTTCCGCTACTGCGGATCTCCAACATTTTCTGGCTCAAGTGTTTTACCGAGGCCTCAAGTACTTCTCTTTCATCATCCGGGCAGGACACCAGGTATTCCTTGTCAAGGATCTTGATCTTTACAGCATTGTCTGCCTTGTTCATGCGCCTGTCTCCAGTGACTTGAGGCGAGTCACGATGGCATCGACTCGGTTGCGGACCTGATCATGCTTTTCAAGCAGGCCGGCCCGTTCAGTCGCCAGGGATTCCTGCTGGGAACGTAATGAGCGATTTTCCTTCACAAGCCGGTCGAGCAGTTCCAGCAGCGTGCCTACCTGTTGTTCCAGTCGGATGAGTTCGGATTCGGTCAGTATGGGTGTGGTTTTTTTTGTCATGTTGCCAATATAGTGTGCTTGCACGATCCGGTCAATGCCGGCTTCTGCCAATGCGCCGTGGTCTCCTGCACGAAGTCAGCCGTTTAGTGTGCGATAATCACCGCAAGGGTACTGCAAGGTACTGGTAATGCAGCTTTTACAGATATTAACCGGGAGGGTTGGTTTTGCCGGATATAACACAGTGTAACTATGATGAGCTGGCAGCGTTGATGCGCTCGGCGGGTGCGGACAGCAGTGCCAGTGAAGCGCATGGCATGTTGAGCGGAACGATTTGTGCAGCTGGAAAAACCTCTCCGCAGCTGTCGCTGGAGTATTTGCTGGGTGAGGATAATACGCTTGGTAAAGCTGCCAATGATTGTGGCGACATGCTTGCCAGCCTGCAGTCTGAACTATTGCGACAGTTTAACGATGACGCTTTCGGATTTATGCTGTTCCTGCCGTCTGATGATATTTCCCTGTCGTTGCGTACCGAGGCGCTGTGTCAATGGTGTGCCGGTTTTCTTTACGGTCTGGCACTCGGGGGGTTTCGAGAGGATAGTGAGGTGCCGGAAAACGTGGATGAAGTCATGAAGGACCTCTACGAGATATCAAAGGCGCGCTTTGCATACGACAAGACCGAGGATGCTGACGAGACGGCCTATATGGAAATCGTGGAATATGTGCGTATGAGTAGCTTGTTGATATACGAGGAACTGCAGCCGTTGCCGGCAACGCGTTTACAATAGTATCCGTGCAGGGTGTTCCTTGATGTTTACCAGGAGTCTATATGATTAGTCAGCAGGAGTTCAGTCGGCGCAGGAATCAGCTGATGCGCATGATGGGCAAGGATTCCATTGCCATTATTCCGACTGCGACTCAACAGATACGCAATCGCGACGTAGAGTATCCATTCCGGCCGGACAGTGATTTCTATTACCTGACCGGCCTGCACGAGCCGGATGCCATCGCTGTATTGATACCGAAACGCCCGCATGGCGAATACCTGCTGTTTTGTAACGAACGTGACCCGGAAATGGAAACCTGGACCGGACGTCGTGTGGGTACGGAAGGGGTTATCGAGGAATTCAATGCCGACGATGCCTTCCCGATTGGGGATGTCGACGAGATTCTCCCTGGCCTTATGGAAAGCTGTGAACGGGTGTTCTATACCATGGGTTCCCGGCCGGCATTTGACCGGCGGGTGATGGAATGGGTTAACCGCTTGCGCGAGGGTGCCCGTACCGGTATGCGCACGCCGGACAAATTCGTGTCACTGGAACACCTGCTGCACGACATGCGCCTGTACAAGAGTCGTTCCGAGATTCGGGTGATGCGTGCGGCCGCCAGGGTTGCCTGCCGCGCACACCGGCGTGCCATGCAGGCCTGCCGGCCGGGCCTGCATGAGTACCAGATCGAGGCCGAGCTGCTACATGAATTCCGTAGCGCCGACATGGAGCCGGCTTATCCCAGTATCGTCGGTGGTGGCACCAATGGCTGTGTGCTGCATTACACGGAAAACAGTGCCGAGCTGAATGACGGCGATCTGTTGTTGATCGATGCCGGCTCCGAATATGACTGTTATGCTTCCGATGTGACACGCACTTTTCCAGTCAATGGGCGTTTCAGCGCGGCGCAGAAGGCACTCTACGAGGTGGTGCTGGCTGCGCAGACGGCGGCCATTAAAAAGGTATGTCCGGGTAATCACTGGAATGCACCGCACACCGCAGCAGTCAGGGTGCTGACACGCGGCTTGATCAAGCTCGGTATTCTCAAGGGCAAACAGGCGGACCTTATAAAGAAGGAGGCCTATCGGCGATTTTATATGCACCGCACCGGCCACTGGCTGGGTATGGATGTGCATGATGTCGGTGACTACAAGGTCGGTGGTGCCTGGCGTGAGCTGGAGCCGGGCATGGTGCTGACCGTTGAGCCGGGTATCTATATTCCGGCGGGCAGCCGGGGGGTCGCCAGGAAATGGTGGAATATTGGTATCCGCATAGAAGACGATGTGCTGGTGACGAAGGATGGGCCGGATGTGCTGAGTGAGGCGGTGCCGAAAAGCGTTGCCGATATCGAGGCATTGATGGCGTCGGGTGCCGCAGGCTAGATATGCAGCAGTATGATGTCATTATTGTCGGTGGTGGCATGGTGGGTGCCAGCCTGGTGTGTGCCCTGGCCGGCCGTAATTTGCGCATTGCCATGGTTGAAGCAGTACAGCCGGAAGTGCGCGCCGAGGCTGGTTATGATGATCGTGCCATTGCGCTTGCGTACGGCAGCAAACGGATTTTCACCGGCCTGCATTTGTGGGACCGGATTGCTCCAGCGGCGACACCGATACACAGAATTCATATATCGGATCGCGGTCATTTTGGAATGGCGCGCATGGACCGCCGCGAGGAGGGTTTGCCGGCCATTGGCTATGTTGTGCCGGCACGGGATATTGGCCGGGTGCTGTCCGAAGCGGTTGAGGCGACAGCCGGTGTCGACAAGTGGTGCCCGGCCACTGTGACGGCGGTGCATCGCAACGACGCTGGCGTGCAACTGGAGCTGGACTGTGATGGTCTCGTCGAGACATTGAATACCCGCCTGGTGGTTGCAGCCGACGGTGCCGATTCACTGTTGCGCGAGCAATTTGGTATCGGTCACGTTGAGCGTGATTACGGGCAAACGGCTATCGTAACCAATATTTCTCCACAGCTGCCGCACAACAACATTGCCTATGAACGTTTCACTGACAGCGGTCCAATGGCGCTGTTGCCGATGTCTGACAAGCGCTGCGCGGTAGTATGGACGGTAGCAACGGACAAGGCCGGGGCCATCATGGCGCTGGATGATGCAGCTTTTCTTGCGCAATTACAGGAACGTTTTGGCTATCGCCTCGGGCGGCTGGAAAAAACCGGCAGGCGCCAGGCGTGGCCATTGCGGCTGGTGCAGGCTAAGGAGTCAGTGCGTGAACGACTGGCGCTGGTGGGTAATGCCGTGCACACGCTGCATCCGGTTGCCGGCCAGGGGTTTAACCTGGGTGCGCGCGATGTGGCCGTGTTGGCGGAAGTGCTGGTGGATGCGCTGCGGGCAGGTGAGGATCCGGGTTCTCTGGCAGTGCTGAACCGCTATGGCGAATGGCGGCATCGTGATCATCAGAATGTCATGGTATTTACCGACGGCCTGGCGCGTTTGTTTACCCTGCCGGCGCTGGGGCTGGCACGCAGTGCCGGGATGCTCGCGTTTGATTTGTTGCCGCCAGCGAAGCGCTGGCTGACGCGTATGACCATGGGACGTGCCGAGCGTACGCCGAAACTGGCGCGCGGCGTGCCGTTGTGAAATGGATGAGGCTGAAAAAATTGCGTCGTAATAAAGGCACTTAATTGAAGTTCCCTCTCCCCGGCCCTCTCCCGGAGGGAGAGGGGGGGCAAGCCCGGTAGTCAAGAAGTTGTATTCCCTCTCCCTCTGGAAAGGGCCAGGGAGAAGGGGGGCAAGTTCGGTAGTCAAAAAGTGCATCCCCTCTCCCTCCGGGAGAGGGCCAGGGAGAGGGGGTATGATTAGGGAAGGGTCTCAGGTCAATGGTTAAACAGGAAGCTACATAACATAAAGTGAAATGAACCAGTTTGACATCATTATTA
>CAJQPV010000113.1 GCA_905480305.1 uncultured Gammaproteobacteria bacterium
ATTGCGGCGGTGACGCCGCTGATGCCGCCTCCCACCACCAGGATTGTCTGGTTGGTTGCGATAACATCCGACATTGATATCCCTCCAATAAACGCCTGTTGGCGTAGATAACCGTATGAATTCTTTATGGTTACTTGTCGGTGATGGACCGTCGCTGCGTTGCTTTCAGGGTTGCTGCGCACGCAAAAAGTAACCGGGACAAATAGTCCGCCAACGATACATCGTCTGCTTTTTTCGCGCCATATCAGCAGGCCGATAATGATATCGAATTTTGCGATGCCGAAATAGAATCTATATATAAGGTTAATGTTCATGGAGACTCAAACCATCCATCCTCTGCGCTTTATGCTGATCTTTTGAGTGCGGAGCTGCCTGGGTGGCATGAGTAGTCACTTTGGTCGAGTACCGCTGCCTCTCCCTGCGGGAGAGCGGATATACCCCGGTCAGTAAACAAAAAAGCTAACCCTGTGTTCTCTGCCCTCGCTATGGCAAGATTGATCACAAGCACCACCAAAATAAACAAGGAGTCCCCGTGACCGTTCGTGCCATAAAACCCGAAGAATATTTTATCGAGGATGAACCGTACTACGAGCCGGTCGCTGATGAGCTGATGGTGTTCGAGGCCGCCTACAAAAACTGCCTGCCGGTGTTGTTGAAGGGGCCAACCGGCTGCGGCAAGACACGCTTCATGGAGCACATGGCCTGGCGGCTGAAATTGCCGCTGATTACCGTGTCCTGCCATGATGACCTCACCGCCTCCGACCTCGTTGGCCGCTACCTCATCACCGGCGGCGAAACCGTCTGGGTCGACGGGCCGCTGGCACGGGCGGTACGCAATGGTGCGATCTGCTACCTCGACGAAATCGTTGAGGCGCGCAAGGACACCACCGTGGTCATCCACCCGCTCGCCGATGACCGCCGCGTGTTGCCGATGGAAAAGCTCGGCGAGGTACTCGAGGCGGGCCCCGGGTTCTGTATGGCGATCTCCTACAATCCCGGTTACCAGAGTGTGCTGAAAGACCTGAAGCAATCGACTCGCCAGCGCTTCGTGGCACTGGAATTCGACTACCCGTCTGCGCAACTGGAGAGCAAGATCCTGGTTAATGAAACCGGTGTCGCCCCGGAAACCGCTGCGCAACTCATCAAGTTCGCGCGGATGACCCGCAACCTGAAAGGCAGCGGCCTGGAAGAGGGCGCGAGCACGCGCCTGCTGGTGCACGCGGCGAAGCTGATCGCCTCCGGTGTGACCCCGGTGGTGGCGTGCCGCAGTTGTATCGCGGAGGCGTTGACGGATGACGCGGAGATGTTGTCCGCTGTGCATGAATTGAGTGCTTCGGTATTTTAGCTGCCCTGCAGCGGCTGCGCTTGCAGGTTGCGGTGCTCGTGGCGGTGCGGCTCAAACAAACGTAAGATATTGAACTTTAATAGAGACTCTCGTTGCATACAGGTGCCAATATGTTTCTAGTGAGCTTGATCTACACCAGTGAAATGACAGGCAGTATGGATTTCATGGATATTCTTGAAGTCTCACGTGCCCGCAATGAAAGAGAAGGTATCACCGGCGTATTGTTATTTTGCAATAATAATGTTGTTCAATGCCTGGAAGGCTCGCGTGAAACGGTAAATAATACCTACGCGAGGATTGTTCAGGACAAGCGTCACCAGAACCCCCTGCTTGTTGATTATCGTATACTATCCACACGCTTGTTTTCGGAATGGTCAATGGGGTATGTGCCGGAATCATCCATAACACAACCGACGCTGCTAAAGTATTCTGTCTCGCAGGATTTTGAGCCAAGACTTTTAAGCGGAGAAAGTTGTTTGAGAATGTTAGCTGAGCTAACCCGGAAAGTTAGCACTGTCTGAGTTATTTTCCCGATTGGGTTAACAGCTGAATGCATATGTTCTGGTGCGTCTGCGGCCGCTGTTGCAAGCCTGCGGATGCACCGGCAGGTATAGCGGAATGAACGGGATCGAATCCCGCAATGGGGAGTTCGTTACCATCAATACTGTTCATGCGCGACGAATACGCTGGCTGCTGCTGATTGCCTTGATGCTGTTCGTCGCCGGTATCATCGCGCCGATGATGACGATTTCAAAGTTTGTCGTGGTAACGAACACCTTCTCCGTATTTTCCGGTGTTGGCGAACTTTTTTATAACGGTCATTACCTGCTGTTCCTGGTGGTGGCGGCATTCAGTATTGTACTGCCGCTGCTTAAGATCAATGTGCTCTACCTGATTGTGGCGAAGCGCCGGCACGCCGGTAAACAGCTTTCCAGGTACCTGCACCTGATGCACCGCTACGGGCGCTGGGCAATGCTCGACGTCATGGTCGTCGCCGTGCTGATCGTGACGGTGAAGCTGGGGGCTATTGCCAGCATTCAGGTGCACTACGGCCTGTATGTGTTCGGCGCGGCAGTTTTGATTATTATGCTGATTACCGGTTTTGTGGTGCGCCTGACAGAGCGTGCCGATCCCTTTTAAAGTTCCTGTGCAGGGGGGTGTAAACCCCTCGCCTTTAGCCACTGGAGTCTTCGCGGCCGTTGCCCGGCTTTACCAGGGTGACAAATATGACGCCCAGTGTGATAAGCGCGATCCCCGCTGCGTGGTAGAGATGCAGCTGCTCACCGAGGAGGAAAAACGCCAGAATAACGGTAAATAGTGTCTGCAGATAAAATGTGACGCTTGCCTTTGCCGCCCCCAGCATTCCAATACCGGTGTTGAAGAGCAGATACATGAGGCCGCCGCCCGGGATGGCAACGTAAGCGATGGCCGCGATATCGTGCCAGTCAACGGAAATACGCGGATCATTAAATATTTCCCAGACAAAAAACGGCGCCGAGGCAAGGCTTGC
>CAJQPV010000114.1 GCA_905480305.1 uncultured Gammaproteobacteria bacterium
ATGGATGGAAAACGGCTGATCTGATGACATGACTGGCACCTCGCTCATCAACTGGAAACAGATACTCTGTAGTATGGAAGATATGACCCGGCAGGAACAGCCGTAGTATCATCACTGCCTTTCACACCGGTATTTTCAGTGACTGCCTACAAACTTATCCTGCTTCCGACAGAGCCACAGTGCCCGCCACTTGACTGTGCCCAGCTGGCCTCGGAACTGCAGGCCATGCAACTGATCAGGGAACCGCTGGCACTGGATAACGGCGTGTTTTATCCGACCGGAAAACACTTCCTGCAACACATCAGCTTCCTTGGCTGCTCACCGAGCATCGAGCTGGAGCCACCATCCGATCCGGCGGAATTGCCTGCTGACAGCGCAGCCGGCAGCTTTTGCCACGTATTTCTCCACAGCAGCACATCGCTCTGCCTGCGCGCCGACAAGCAGTGCCCGGCGCCGCGTTGCCCGCAATGTCGTCAGCCATTCAGCGGCTGGAGAACCGTCTTCAGCACATTTCAACAAAACCCGACCCTGACAGACTGGAACTGCAGTGGCTGCGGCTTCAACGGCCAGCTCACCGACCTGTCCTTCCGCAAGGCCGCCGGTATCGGACATACTTTTATAGAAATCAGGGGGATATATCCCTCGGAAGCCGTCCCCACCGATGCCCTGCTAAAGCGGCTACAGCGTTTAAGCGGCGGCCCCTGGAGGACTATCTATATAAGGGAGTAGCGAATTTGCGGCGCTGTCTGTGTCACAATAGCACCCAACATCCTCAAACAGCCGACAAATCACTATGAGCGACGAAGATACCAGCAAGGAAGAACGCATACTGCGCGTCATGAAGCGCGTACTGACCGATATCGCCAAAGATACCTATACCCGGCCCGGCCATCGCCACCCCCTGTCGGATGACACCGTGAAAGACATTCGTCAATGCCTGTCGCTTATTACCGCGCGCGAAGTGGAACTCAACAAGGCGGCTGGCCGCAGCATGGATCAGCGCCCGCGCTTCATCGATGAGCCGCAAAGCTCGGTGGTCGTAGCGCTGACCGTTCCAGACTCGAAAGATAAAGACAAACACTAACCCCCCTCTAGTTTCCCTACCCTCAACAGCAGGTACCGGCCGTTGCCCGGGCCTTCCTCACGCCATTTTTTTACTATAAATCAATAGCTAAGGTTGCCTGTTAGCGCGCCGATAGACAAATAGTCGGGCAGTCCGCGCCGGTCTGGTGCGTCCCCTGCCCGGCACTGGTACGCATATTTATATGTTTTTCAGTTAGTTACAAGTTATTCGGAGAGGCATCGAGCAGCTGAAATGAAGACCAATAAAGATATGCGACAAAGCGTTCGCCCGTCTGGGTCAAGCGTGCCTGCTCAGGCGACCACATTGACCCGCCGTCTACGACACATTTGCGCAGCTTTGGCGGCAGGGATGCTGACAGCATTGTCGGTGCAGGCAGCCACGCTGGATGACACGCTACCGGATGACCTCACCGAGATGAGCATGGAAGCACTCATGGATATCGAGATTACCTCGGTCGCCAAGAAGCCCCAGAAAAAATCAGCTGCTGCCGCTGCCATTTTTGTCATCACCAATGACGATTTGCGGCGCTGGGGTGTAACCAGTATTCCCGAAGCACTGCGGCGCGTACCCGGTGTTGATGTCGCAAAGATAGATGCCAACAAGTGGGCTATCACCTCACGCGGATTCAACAGCCGCTTTGCCAACAAGCTGCTGGTACTCATAGATGGTCGCAGCGTTTATACACCGTTGTTCGCCGGCGTCTACTGGGATAACCAGGACGTGGTGTTGCAGGACGTGGAACGCATCGAAGTGATTCGCGGGCCGGGCGGCACACTGTGGGGCGCCAATGCCGTCAATGGTGTTATTAACATCATCACAAAGTCAGCCACCGATACACAGGGTGACATGGTGTCTGTTACTGCCGGTGATGAAGTCAGGGGCATCGGCGTTGCACGTCATGGCGGCAAACTGAAAAACGGCATCAATTACCGCGTCTACGCCAAGTACTCGGATTACGATGAAGCCTATAGTTCTGCAGGCGCCCACGATGACTGGCGCAGCGGGCAACTCGGCTTCCGCTCCGACTGGATGCAAACAGACCGTGATTCAATCACCCTGCAGGGTGATTACTACCGCGGCAAGGCTGGCCAGCAAGTCAGCATTGCCAACGGCCCGGCCGGACCATCGCCAGGCACCATCAACCAGGTGATTGATGACACGGAAACCGATGGAGGCAACCTGCTGTTTCGCTGGTCACGCATGACAGACAAGTCATCCAGCTTCACCTTGCAGATTTACTACGATCATGTCGGACTCGATGGCAAGGTGCTTTATGAAGACCGCGACACCTTCGACATGGAGTTCCAGCACCGCTTCCAGTGGATGGATAAGCATGACGTGGTATGGGGATTTGATTACCGCTTCACCCACGACAACACCGATAACAACCAGAGTTTCGAACTGGACCCATCATCACGCAGCGTCAATCTTTACAGCACTTTTATACAGGACGAGATCAGCCTGCAGGACAACCTGCATCTCACGCTCGGCACCAAGCTGGAACATAATGACTTCAGCGGTTTTGAATATCAGCCGAGCATTCGAATTGCCTGGGGTATGACTGCCTCGCAGACCCTGTGGGGTTCGGTTTCCCGGGCCGTGCGCACACCGGCACGTGGTGAACATGACGTGATACTGCGACTGGTACCGCCACCGACCGCGGACCCGGGTATTCCTGTCTATGCTGAAGGCGATGACGGTTACGACTCGGAAGTATTGACCGCCTATGAACTTGGCTACCGACTCAACCACAATAATATCTGGTCAACCGATGTAGCCGTGTTCTACAACGATTACGACAAGTTACGCACACTGGATCCGTCTGTTGATCCGGGACCTCCTGCAACTGTTCGCTCCCCGTTCGATAACAACCTGAGCGGCGAAACCTATGGACTTGAGCTGGTCTCGCAATGGCAGGTGGGGCCCGGATGGCGCCTGAATGCCAGCTACTCCTGGCTGGACATGCAACTGCGTCTCGACAGTAACAGTAACGACACCCTGTCAAAAAGCTCCGAAGATGCCAGCCCCTCCAGCAAGGCAACCATCTGGTCTGCTTTTGACTTTGGTAACAAGCTGCAATTCGATGCCGCCCTGCGTTACGTCGGCGACATTGAGATCTACGAAACCAGCATAGACAGCTATGTCGAGCTTGATCTGCGACTTGGCTGGGAGGCGAGAGCCGGCCTGGAGTTTTCCATTATCGGCCAGAACCTGCTCGACAATCATCATCCCGAATTTCTGCCGGACTTTATCAACACCCGGCCAACCGAAGTGGAACGCAGTATTTACGGCCGGGTAACATGGGCTTTCTAGACTGATTTCGATGCGCATTTTCAGACACAGCATCTTTTCAGGCGAGCTTATAGCCGCCACGGCGGCATTGCTGATGTTGTTGTGCGCGCCTGTTACAGGCAAGGCTGATGAGGCACAGCAAACCGAATACCGCATAAAAACCGCCTTCCTGTACAACTTTTCACGATTTGTTGTCTGGCCGGAATCCGCCATGCGGGAACGCAGCGAATTCTCGCTGTGTACGCTCGGCGAAACGTTGTTTGAAGAACAGCTGGATACCCTTGCTGGGAAAACAGTGCACAACAAGGCGATCGTGGTAAAACGCCACAGCCAGCCGCAACAGGTACTGGACTGCCAGCTGGTGTTTATCGGTGAACAACAGGATCTGACCGAAACCCTCCGGACACTGCAGAAACAACCGGTACTGACTGTCAGCAATATTGCCGGTTTCACAAAAAAAGGCGGCATTATTCAGTTCCAGCTGATTGAAAACAAGGTCCGCTTCCGCATCAATGCAGATGCAGCAAGCAGCGCCGGATTAACCATCAGCTCAAAACTGCTGTCACTGGCCATCGACGTTACCGGGAGCCGGTAGCGATGAACATGAAAAGTTTCAGTCATATATCGATACGCTGGAAGCTGACAGGACTGATCGTCATCATCAGCTCGATTTCGCTATTACTTGCCAGCCTGGCATTTATCACCAGCGATCGTATCAATACCCGGCGGACCGTTGCCAACAACCTGGCAACCATGGCAGAGATCATCGCTGCCAACAGCAGCGCAGCATTACTGTTTGGCGATCGCGTGGCAGCACAGGAAACACTGGGCTTTCTGCAATCACAGAAATACATCCAGGCAGCCGCCATTTACGAAATTAACAATTCGGTTTTCGCGAGCTATCGAAAATCCGGCGTTAACATAAAGCTCCCGGAGATCGGTATCCAGCCGGAGAATACCCTGTTCTGGGGCGACTACGTCGAACTGTTCATCCATATAAATTATCAAGGCGAGCAAATCGGTGTTGTTTACCTGCGCTCGAACATGCAGGCAGTTCACGACCGCCTGATATGGTTTCTCGGTATCGTGGTAGTTGTACTGCTGGCATCACTACTGGTCACCTTTATACTCAGCACCCGCCTGCAACGCATCATCACCGACCCGTTGCTAGGACTTTCTTCCATTGCACGCCAGATAAGAAATGAAAAGAATTATTCCCTGCGTGTTATTGGAGAAGGCAGGGATGAGCTGGGCAATCTGATCACCGACTTCAACACCATGCTGGACGAGATCCAGTCGCGCGATAATGAACTCAGGGAAAACCGCAGCCAGCTTGAAGAACGCGTCATGCAGCGCACCCGGGAACTGGAGATTGCCAATTCAGAACTCGCTACATCCAAGAAACAGGCAGAGTCTGTCGCCAGGCGCATGAAATACCATGCTCACCATGACGCATTGACCGGTCTGCCCAATCGTATCCTGCTGAACGACCGTATCACTACGGAACTGGCCCATGCGCGTCGCAAGCAAGGCATGGTTGCTGTACTGTTCCTCGATCTTGACCGTTTCAAGATCATCAACGACTCACTTGGACACCCCGTGGGCGACCAGTTGTTACGCATCATCGCCCGTCGTCTCGGCAAGTGTATACGCGAAGAAGATACCGTCGCGCGTCTCGGTGGCGATGAGTTCATGGTGTTGTTACCAAATATCAACGGCTCTTCCGATGCCGGTCGTGTTGCCAGAAAAGTTATCGATTGCCTGGTAGATCCGATTTCATGCAATGGTCACCAGCTGCACATAACCACCAGCATCGGCATCAGTATTTACCCCTATGACGGTACCGACTCGGAAACACTGATCAAGCATGCTGACATCAGCATGTATCGCGCCAAGGAACTCGGCCGCAACAAGGCCGTGTATTTCACCGCAGAAATGAATGCCGGCTCGAGAAAACAGCTGGCACTGGAAACCAGCCTGAGACAGGCAATCAGCAGGAACGAGCTAAAACTTCTGTATCAGCCAAAGATCGATACCTCCAGAAACATGATCGTCGGCGTGGAGGCATTGCTGCGCTGGAAACATCCGGGTATGGGCATGATCAGTCCGTTGGAGTTTATCCCGGCTGCAGAAGCCAGCGGCCTGATCGACCCGATTGGTGAATGGGTAATGAAAACAGCCTTTACCCAATTAAAACAATGGCACCTGGCAGGCCACTCCGCGCTTACCGTTGCCTTTAACCTGTCCTCGGCGCAACTTTCCCGGCCAGGGTTTGAGGAAGTCGTCGAAAAAGCACTGCAATTCGCAGATCTTGATGCCAGCATGACCGAGCTCGAAATAACCGAGAACATTGCCATGGAAAACCTCGAGTCTGCAATCATCGTTCTCGAAAAACTCAAGAATCTCGGCATCTCCATTGCCATGGATGATTTTGGCACCGGCTACTCCTCACTCAGTTACCTGCGGAGATTACCCATCGATGTCGTCAAGATTGACCAGTCTTTTGTACGCGAGATACCCGACAGCAGCGAAGATGTTCTGATTGCACAGGCCATTATTGCAATGGCACAAAGCCTGAAGCTGTCACTGATTGTCGAAGGCGTGGAAAATGTCAGGCAGCTGAATTTTTTCAAGCAACAGGGCTGCAACCTTATGCAGGGTTTTCTGTTCAGCAAAGCGGTTGAACCTGAAGAAATATCACGCCTGCTTGCAGCGCAAACCATACCCGGCCTTGTCAATCTGGTGAAATAACAGCGCGCACTATTTCCTGATAAATTCAGCCGGCACCGTGGCATAAGGTGCCGGCTGCGGGTAGTAGATAGCGCCATAGTTGTACGCCGGCAGAGCCTGACCGTAGCCATAACCGGGATAGGCCGGTGCCATCACCCCCGGATAGGGTGGTGGGTAGGAGCTGTGACGAGCATTATTATTCGACTTGCTGCCGAAAGAAAAACAAAATGCAGATGCAGTTGCAGGAACGGCCGCAACAAGCAGCACCAACACCGTAAACTTCACTACCTGACCCTTGCTTGCGTGTTTCATGCGCTGCTCCTGTTACATCAGTTGATAAGGCGTCTCATCCGACAGATTCAGCAGCCGTGAAACAACCTTGACGGCCTCCTCGACAAACACATCAAGATCCGACCATTGCTCCGAGTGCCCGATTACCTGCTCCCCATCCGGCATGATAATGCGCATATCGTGGCCTGATCCGGCCACCTGCTCTGCCGTGAGATAGAGCCCCGGCTCGGGGTCCTGCCCCTGGCTGACGGCCATGACCCAGGCATAGCGGATATCGCCACCGCTTTCAATTTCACCCAGCACCGTCAGGGTGAATTCACCGTAACTGTAGCGACGCAGCGGGATGGCCGTCTGAATTGCAGGTTTCTTCAAACTATAGTCCACTTATTTGAATTGCACAGGCCACCATCATTACCGATTAACCCAAAAAGTTCAATTTTGCTGAATCTACTCCGGATTCAGCTATTATGGTTTCCATGCAAGACCTGATATGTCCGTTCGGCGCCACCCAGGCAAAAGAGGATTTTGGCTGCCGTCACGCGAGCAAGATCATCCGTCGTGGTGGCACAGAATTTGCCTGTGATTCTGCCGACATGCATGTCGCGTGCAGCCACTTGCTACGGCGCCTGAAAGATGTGGCATTGCCTGAATTTGGAGTAGCAGACGATCTGACGCAGATGCCGCACAGTACGCTGGTAAAGATTCAGTTTGGCGGCCTGCTCGGCCTGCAGCGCATCACCGGCACAGAGGCAAATACTGTCGCTGACATTGCCGCACTCATTGACACAGCCATCAGCGAATTTGCTTGCATTGATGCCATCCCCTGCGAGTCGCTGTGCGGGGATATCGTCAACTACAGGTTATCACGCCGCAGCAGGCGCTGATTCACCGCCTCGCAACATCGCTGGTAGCAATAACAGGGTAAATACCGTACTCACCAGCATGCCGCCAACAATCACGCCGGCAAGCCCGCGATACAACTCGGTGCCGGCACCCGGCATCAATAGCAACGGCAACATACCGAACACACTGGTCAGCGTCGTCATCAGGATAGGGCGCAGGCGCAGACGTACTGCCTGCTCAACGGCAAGGCGCCGCTCAACACCCTGCCGTTCCGCAGTGCGTGTCTGGTAAACCAGCAGAATGGCGTTATTCACAACCAGCCCGAGCAGAATAATAAAACCGATCATGGTGAGCAGATCAAGCGGCTGAAAGCCGGTAAGATTCAGAAACCATAGCGCAATCACACCGCCGACCGTGGCCAGCGGCAACACCAGCAATACCAGCAAACTGTCACGGAAAGAATGGAACAGGGCACTCATCAGCAGATACAGGATAATCAGCGCCAGCACAAAACTGCTGCTCAGGTTAATCAGCGCCTCATCAAACTTGTCTGCCGCACCGCCATAGCGTATCCCGCCACCTTCAGGCAGATATTCCCTGACTACCGGCTCAATATTTTCCTTCAGATAAACGATGGTCTCTTCCAGTGTGACGCCTTCGGGCGGCGTAACCCGCAACGATACCGTGCGGCGCCGGTCCAGCCGGCGTAACTTGTCGGGGCCGGCAGTACGTACTACCTTGACCAGTTCGCCATACGGCAGTACGCCGGCTTGCGGTGTCGCCAGTGGAATAGCCGCCATTTCCTCGGGCGTATCCCAGCTATCGGCACGCACGATAATATCGAGCCGCTCTTCTCCATCAAAGTAATCGCCGACATACAGGCCATCGCCGATCGCACGTGATACCTGCGCCACTATTTCCCGGTTCCAGCCAGCCTCGGCAATACGCCGCTCATCCGGCACCAGCCGCAACTCCGGCTCCGCCAGCTCCAGCCCCGGTGATGGCGTCACGCTCGCCTCCGGCCATTCTCTTTGCAAGGCTGCAAATCCGGCACCGGCAGCCTCCAGCAAGCGGTCCAGATCACGTCCCTGTATATCCATATCAACGGTACGCCCGCCACGCGAACCACCAAACAACGACGACTGCTTGGCAAAGGCGATGGTATCCGGAAAGCCGCGGATAGCGCTATTAATCACAGCCACCAGCTCTTTGGCCCGGGTACTGTCGGTTGCGCGCGCACCCATAAAAACGCCGCCATTATAAGCAACGAAGAAATAATGTTTGATTGCCGGCTGTTTCTCGCCACTGACATACGGTGCCAGTCGCTCTGCCACGACATCACCCATTTCTGTTTTCAGATGTTCGATGTTGACACCGGGTGGCGGGATAACAAAAGCAAAAACCAGGTTGCGATTACCATCCGGCAGATAATCGGCATGCGGCTTTAACAACAGCGTCAACAGTAACGGCACACTGATCAATACGATGATCAGCTGCAGCCGTCGACCAGGCGATCCCGTCAAGGTCATAATGCGTCGCGTGATCCCCTCCCACCAATGGCTATGCGGATCATTACTGTTGACAGTCGACAGCCACTGATTGGTCAGTGTCGGCAGGATAATCAGCGCCATCAGCATGGAAGCAATCACCGCGGAGGAAATGGTCACTGCCAGATCAGAAAAAAGCTGTCCGGCTTCGTCCGGCAGGAACACCACCGGCAGAAAGATGGCCACCGTGGTGACAGTTGAGGCAACCAGCGCGCCGCGCACCTGTTGCGCTCCTTCGAAAGCTGCATCCATCCGGCCACCACCGGCTTCGCGCAAACGCACAATATTTTCCAGCACAACGATCGAGGCGTCCAGCACCATACCAACAGAGAACGCCATACCGGCCAGCGAAATAACATTAATGGTACTGCCGCTGACATCCAGCACACTGAACGCAAACAGTAATGACACCGGAATGGCAAAGGCCACCAGCAGGGTGGCCCGAAAACGCCGCAGGAACCACCACAACACAGACACTGCCAGCACGATACCAAGCAGCAGGTTGCCAAACAGCATTTGCAGTGAGCGGTTTATGTAGACGGTTTCATCGTAGACCTGCTCCATCTGCAGGCCTGCCTCCAGCAATGGTCCGGCAGCGAGTTCGTCGGCAGCCAGTCGCAAGCCATCCATCACCTCGAGCACATTCACGCCGCTTTCCCGGTGCGCATTGACGGCAATGGCAGCACCACCCGCATTTATTACAAAACTCTGTGGATCCGCCATCTGCACATCGACAGCAGCAATATCACGCAACAGCACCGGGCGCCCGTCACGCCAGTCGAGCACCATTTCACCCAGCTCCTCGACTGCGAAGGCACCGGTAAAACGCAAGGTATAGCGCCGCTTGCCAACATCAGCGCTACCTGCCGAGACATCCTTGTTGGAACCTGCCAGTTGCGCAACTACTGGAATTTCAATACCCAGACTTGCGGCCTTGTAGGGATCAAACGTGATACGCACCTCGCGCGGCCGCCCGCCACGCACTTCGGACATGGATACGCCAGTGACACGTTCATAGCGGGTCTGTACCACGTCCTCGACAAAATCCAGATAGGTGACAATATCGCGATCGTTGTCTGGCACCGGCTTGATAATAAACCAGGCAATTGCCCGGCTGCGTTCGCCGACGGTACTCAATATCGGCTCGTCCGCATCATCAGGGTAACTGCGAACCCGGTTCAGACGGTTGAGCACGTCAACCAGCGCGCGTTGCAGGTCGGTACCCACTGCAAAGGTAATCGTTATGCGCGCACGACCGCGCTGTGCCGTTGAATCCATTTCGGTCATGCCCTGCAGGCCGCGTAACACCTTCTCCTGCGGCTCGATGATCTCGGCCTCGACTTCCTGCGGGGCCGCAGCACGCCAGTTGGTTGTCACAGAAATGGTGGGGCGTTCGATTTCGGGTGTCAGCTGGATGGGCAAGCGCGACAGACTGATAAGGCCAAACAGTATTACCAGGAACACCGCGACCAGCGCGGCAATATGATTATCCAGTGCCTGACGAATCAGGATCACTCGCCGGCCACTCTCTGTTTCGGTGTGACTTCCTGTCCGGCACGCAAACGTTCGGCACCGCGGGTAACAACGGTATCTCCCGGATTGATTTCACCAATGACTTCAATATATTCACCTTCAGCGATACCGGTTTCAACGCTAATGCGCTCAGCGGTGTTGTCTTCAAGAATACGGAACACCGTGGCGCCGTCGCGGCGCAACACCAGCGCATCCCTTGGAACCACAATCACCGGGCGCGCGCCGGCAACCGGTATGGCAATACGCACACTTTGCCCGGCAGACCATGCGCCATCATCCAGCAACAGGCGCAACTCATACAAGCGTGACTGGTCATCACCCACCGGCACCACGGTTCGCACGGTACCGTTTGCTGTCTGTCCGGCAATCGTCAGGCCCAGACGGGTACCGGTTTGTATATAAGGCAGCGCTGTAACCGGAATCCAGGCCTGCGCTTCCAGCGAGGCAGTATCAACCAGTCTGACGATGGGGGTACCCGGGTCGGCCCACTCCCCTGCCTGAATAAACTGCTCGGTGACGACACCGGCAAAAGGGGCCCTGATAAGGGTACGTTGC
>CAJQPV010000115.1 GCA_905480305.1 uncultured Gammaproteobacteria bacterium
TTCAGCTTCAGTGTGGATAACCGTTCCCGCACCTTTTAGCACGGCAACACCCCCGTATTGCTGTGCAATGGCCTGCGCCGCAGCAAGACGGTCTTTTTGAACAGTTGCAATATCCTGCCCGAGCAGACGCGCGGCCTCGCCCGGATGCGGAATCAGCACCTGTGCATCCGTGTTTGCAGGCGCGCCTGCCAGTAAATTAAGTGCATCTGCATCAATAACGCGTGGTTGCCTGCTTTCCAGTACCATACCCAGCAACGCCTGCGCCCATACAGAGCGCCCCAGGCCGGGGCCAACCACCAGTACATCTGCGGCAGCAAGCAGGCCTTTCAATGCCCGCGCATCGGCAACAGCGTGGCACATCAACTCCGGGCAGACAGCAGTAATAAAGGCGGCGTGTGCCGGATGCGTCGCAACACTGACCAGCCCGGCACCACTGCGCAATGCCGCTTCGCCGGCAAGTCGCACGGCTCCGCCCATACCCTCGTCGCCA
Source organism: uncultured Gammaproteobacteria bacterium (assembly GCA_905480305.1). Classification (GTDB taxonomy): domain Bacteria; phylum Pseudomonadota; class Gammaproteobacteria; order UBA9214; family UBA9214; genus UBA9214. The sequence goes on from CAJQPV010000115.1 coordinate 491, forward strand.
CCCACAACCAGTACACGGCCGTGCTGCCCCTTGTGCGCCGTGCGTACTCGCGGAGTGGACAGCAGTCCGGGTGGAGCCCTGTCAAGCAGCCGTGCAGCTGCTGTTAGCTGCCGGTATACAGCAGCTGGTACTCCAAGATCGGAAAATACCATATCACCGGCATAGTCAGGCCCCGCCCCGGTGTACAAACCGACCTTGCGACCAATAAAGGTAACCGTCACATCCGCACGAGCCGCTGTACCCGAGACAGCACCCGTGTCGGCCTGCAGGCCGCTGGGTATATCAACCGACAGTAGCGGCAATGAAGATGCATTCAGCTGCTCAACGGCAAGATGCCAATCGCCAGTAAGCGGCCGATCGATACCGCTACCCAGCATGGCATCCACCAGCACGTCGGCCTCCAGCACAATACTGCCTGTAAATGGCACAAGCTGCCCGCCGGCCTCAACATAGTCGTTGTATGCCGTTAGTGCATCACCCTGCAAGCGTCCGGCTTCACCCAGTTGCAGCACCTGTACCTGCCAATTTGCCGCGTGTGCCAGCCGTGCGACGACAAAACCGTCACCGCCGTTATTACCGGTGCCGCACAGCACTTGCAGCGAACGCGCTGCCGGCCAGCGTGCCTGCAGACATTGCCAGCAGGCTTCGCCGGCGCGAGACATCAGGGTATAGCCGGGTATGCCCTGCTGTTCGATCGCAATCCGGTCCAGTTCGCGCACTTGTGCGGCGGTGTACAATGCATCCGGACCGGACCGTTGGCTGTTTAGTTTCATAAAGTGTCCAAACCGGGCAGAGGCCCAGGTCAATTCAGGATAACAGCAACATACCGTGAAGCACGCAGGAAAATCCAGTCACAATGAAGACGCCCACGCCAATCCCTGACCCGCATCTCGATTACGCCGCACTCAGTCGACAGATCAAGCGCTGGGGGCAGGAACTTGGCTTCCAGCAGACAGGAATCACCGATACACGGCTGGATGATGATGAAACATTCCTGCTGCAGTGGCTCGCCTGTGGCTATCACGGGCGCATGGATTACATGGAACGCCATGGCACCCTTCGCAGCAGGCCCGCCGAACTGGTTCCCGGCACCGTGCGTGTAATCTCGGTACGCATGGACTACTGGCCGGGTGATGCCAGGGACGCAGACGCTGTGCTGCAGGACGACACACTCGCCTATCTTTCACGCTACGCGCTGGGCCGCGATTATCACAAGGTCATCCGCAAACGGCTGCAACAGCTGGCCAACAAAATTGAATCACTGGCAGGACCTTTTGGCTATCGCGCCTTCACCGACAGCGCACCGGTACTTGAAAAGGCGCTGGCACAGAAAGCCGGCCTTGGCTGGATTGGCAAACACACCAACCTGATCAACGAGCAGGCCGGCTCGTGGTTTTTTATCGGCGAGCTGTACACTAACCTGCCCCTGGAGATTGACCAGCCGGGCGAAAATCATTGCGGCAGCTGTCGCTCCTGCATCGATGCCTGCCCCACCCATGCCATCATCGCACCCTACAAACTGGATGCACGCCTGTGTATTTCCTACCTGACAATCGAGTTGCGCGACGCCATTCCGGAGCAACTGCGTGCGCTGATTGGTAACCGTGTGTATGGCTGTGATGACTGCCAGCTGGTATGCCCGTGGAACCGCTTTTCCGGTCCCAGTGATGAGTCCGACTTTAATACCCGCCAAGGACTCGACGCCAGCGAACTGGTTCAGCTGTTTTCCTGGGGGGAAAGCGAGTTTGAGGAAAACACCCGCGGCAGCGCCATTCACCGCATAGGCTATGAATGCTGGCTGCGTAATATCGCGGTTGGCCTCGGCAATGCACCCACAACGCCTGCCGTGGTCGCGGCATTGCGTGAGAGGCAATCACACCCGTCGGATCTGGTGCAGGAGCATGTCGAATGGGCGCTGCAGCAGCATGCCGAGTGAAAACCCGGCCTGCCAGCGAAGAGAATCGCGGACAAGGTCCGCCCTCACAGGTGCATCGAGTGGCGTAGGAGCGCATCGCATGCGCGATTAATTCGGCCCCGGAGCATAATCGCGGACAAGGTCCGCCCTCACAAGTGCATCGAGTGGTGCAGGAGCGCATCTCGTGCGCGATTGAAATAGCCCCCTGGCATGATCGCGAATCAGGGCCCGCGCCCACAGGTGTGTCTTGTAGCGTAACTGGCACACCGCATGCGCGATACAGGTTACAAGCTAACCGCTATCCTTTAACTTCAGCCCCTCTTCATATAACACATTCTTCGACAGGCCGCTGATTTTCGCTACCAGCCCGGCGGCCTGCTTTAACGGCAACTCCGCGAGCAACACTTCCAGCATACGCAGGGTTTCAGCATCCACCGCTGAACGTTCACGCGCCTGCGCACCGTGAATCAGCACAACAAACTCGCCTTTCTGCTGATCAGCATCGGATTCCACCCGCTGCAGCAGCTCATCGAGCGAACCGTGCAGTATCGTTTCAAAGGTCTTGGTCAACTCGCGGGCCACGGTTGCCTCGCGACTCCCACCCAGACAGTCCACCATGTCGCGCAGGCTGGCGCAGATACGATGACTGGACTCATAGATCACCAGCGTAACCGTCACCGCAGCCAGTGCCTGCAGGCGTTGCTGCCGTGCTGCCGATTTTGATGGCAGAAAACCTTCAAACAAAAAACGGTCCGAGGGCAAACCGGCCACCGACAGTGCCGCAATCAGTGCCGAGGCACCCGGTACCGGCACTACCCGCACATTGGCTTCACGTGCCGCCCGTACCAGGTAAAACCCGGGGTCGCTGATCAGCGGTGTACCGGCATCCGACACCAGCGCCAGATCCTCTCCCGCAGCCAGATGCCGCAACAGGCTGGCGGTTATACCTCGTTCATTATGTTCATGTAACGCCATCTGCCGGGTGCCGATGCCGTAATGTGCCAGCAATTTTTTGCTGTGCCGGGTATCTTCCGCAGCAATTAATGGCACGCTTCGCAACACCTGCAGCGCACGCGCGGACAGATCCTGCAAATTACCGATTGGTGTTGCAACCACATACAATACCCCGGCGTTTTGTTGTGCACTGCCCATGCGGCGTCATCCTAGCAAATATCGCAGTCGGACGTATCCGCATCAATTTGAGAAAAATAACCGGGGTGAGAATAGAAACCAAATCGCGCACGAGGTGCGCTCCTGCACCAAATGTTACATCTGTAGGAGCGGACCTTGTCCGCGATTGACCCTGGTGGACAATTTTATTGCGCACGTTGTACGCTCTTGCGCCAACAACAACCGCTGCGTGTGAAGGTACATATATTAAAGGTGGACGCGCTATCGGCTTTTCAGTAGAGTTTCGGCACTTTTACTGAAGAATCAGCCCCATCTCGTGAACAGATTACAGACCACATTACGCAAGCTGTTAACCGTCACCCTGCTTGCCGCCCTTATCGCCGGCTGCAGCAGCGGCGTACGCACCGGCTCCTCCGCTGACAGTCGCCTGCAGAGACAGGCACAATCACTGGAAAGCAGCGGTAACTACCAGGGTGCCGCACAATTGTATCTGCAGGCGGCCGCAAAGACCACCGGCAATGACCAGCAGGCACTGCAATTGCAGGCCGCGGCCAGCCTTATTCGCGGCGAAGACTACATTGGCGCCACGCGACTGCTTGATGAACTGCCGGCGGCACAACTCGGCGGCGAGGTGCGCCAGCATTACGCCATCAACAGGGCCGCCATTGCCATTATTGACCAGCGTCCCGTACAGGTACTGTCACTACTGGGCGAAGTACCGGCCAGCGGCCCGTTCATCGCCGACTACCGACGCCTGCGCGCCGAGGCCTACCTGCAGGAATCACGGTTTTTCCTCAGCGCCCGCGAACGGGTACTGCTTGACCCGCTGCTCATGGACCAGCAACAGCAACTGGAAAACCAGTTCGCCATCTGGGAGTCACTGAATCGTCTCACCGACACGGAATTGCAAACACTGCGTACCACCTCCCCGCCCGACCCGATGAGCGGCTGGATGGAACTGGTGGAGCTGACCCGGCTGTACCTGCAGCAACCTGATGCGCTGGCGGACGTGATACCACACTGGCAACAGCGCTACCCGAACCACCCGGCCAGAAAGGTCTTTATTCCGGAATTGTTAAAAAGCATGCGTGCCGCAGGCCAGGCACCCGAGCGGCTGGCACTGTTGTTACCGCTGCATGGCAAGCTCGCCGATGCTGCCAGCGCCATCCGCGATGGCGTATTGGCTGCTTACTACGACACCCCGGCCGCCAGCAGTCGGCCGTCCATACAGGTTTATGACAGCGGCGCGACGCCTGAAGACACCGTAGCCGCCTACCAGCAAGCCATCACGGACGGTACACAGTTTATTATCGGGCCGTTGCGCAAGGAATCCGTGCATGCACTGGCGACCCTGCCGCAGCTCGCTGCACCGGTACTGGCACTCAACCAGATCGAAGACACGGCACTGTTTAATACCGCACTGTACCAGTTTGGACTGGCACCCGAAGACGAAGCACGCGAGGTTGCACGCCTTGCCTGGCGCGAAGGCTTCACCCGCACCATTGCGTTGTTACCAGACACTGACTGGGGTGAACGTGTCTATGCGGCCTTTGCAACCGAGTGGCAACAGCTCGGTGGCGAGATTCTCGAAGCCGAACGCTACGACAACAGCCGTACCGACCATGGCAAGATCATCAGCAGCGTGCTGAAGCTGGATGACAGCAAGGCCCGGCAGCAGCAGCTGACACGGCACCTCGGAACTAACCTGGAGTTTGAGCCACGCCGCCGCCAGGATGTCGACTTTGTCTTTTTGGTCGCCTCCTCCCGGCAGGCCCGCCTTATTCGCCCGCAATTAAGGTTTTACCGCGCCTCATCGCTGCCGGTATACACCACATCAAGGGTCTACAGCGGTCAGCCGGATGCCAGCAAGGATGCCGACATGAACGGCATCATCTTTTGCGATATGCCGTGGACGCTTGAGAACAGCGGCAGTTCGGATCACCTGCAACAAACCATCAATGCGTCGTGGCCAGGCAATGCCAGCCGCTACCGGCGGCTGTATGCGCTGGGCATCGACGCCTATCGCCTGACACCGTACCTGGGTGAACTGGGTAACAACATGTTTGGTGCCTACCATGGCGTTACCGGCAACCTGTCACTCGGTCCACGTGGACATATTAACCGCTCACTGCGCTGTGCAAAATTCAGTCGCGGATTACCAGTGTTACTCGAACCGACCGTAACCAGTGAGACCGGCGGAGACACGACCAGCCTGCCCGCAGTAACAACACCGCATGGATACACAAACCCGCGGTAAGCAGGCTGAAGACCGTGCCTGCCGCTACCTGCAGGCACGCGGCTTACAGCTGCTGCAACGTAATTATCATAGCAAGCGTGGAGAAATCGACCTGATACTGCAAGATACAGACAGCCTGGTATTTGTTGAGGTACGCTACCGGCGTCACAGCGGTTACGGCTCTGCTGCCGAGAGTGTTGACACACACAAGCAGTCAAAGCTGGTCGCCTGTGCCCGGCATTTCCTGCAGGCGCATGCCGGGGCCGCCAATCAACCGTGCCGTTTTGATGTGGTTTCTGTAAATGGCAACTCGAATGCCATTGAATGGATTCAAAATGCCTTTAGTGCTGCGGAGTAAGCAATGAACACCCCGGATCCGATCACCCGAATCACACAACATTTCAACGACAGCATCCAGGCCAAGCAACAGTCGCTGGAAGTGCTGGCACCGGCAATTGCCGCGGCTGCCGCACTCATCTCACAGGCGCTGGACCAGGGTGGCAAGATACTCAGCTGTGGCAACGGCGGCTCTGCAGGTGATGCGCAGCATTTTTCCTCGGAAATGCTGAATCGCTTTGAAATGGAACGTCCCGGCCTGCCCGCGGTCGCATTGACGACAGACTCCTCGACCCTCACATCCATTGCCAATGACTATGATTACAACCAGGTATTTTCAAAACAGGTTCTGGCACTGGGCAATGCCGGGGATGTACTGCTCGCCATCTCGACCAGCGGCAACTCCGGCAATGTCGTCAGCGCCGTGGAAGCCGCGCACACACGTGAGATGGGCGTCGTTGCCCTCTCTGGCTGTGATGGCGGCAAACTAAAAGGACTGTTATCAGGCTCAGACGTGGAAATATGCGTCCCGGTGAATTCCACCGCACGCATCCAGGAAGTACACTTGCTGGCAATACACTGCCTTTGTGACCTGATCGATCAACACATTGCTTCACAGGAGAAATAATTACATGCATTTTTTCAGAACCCTGATCGCCATCACCCTCGTCACCACCCTGCTTGGCGGCTGTGCTGCCATTGTCGTTACCGGTGCAGCGACCGGCGCGAACGCTGCGCACGACCGTCGCACCCTCGGTGCTTACATTGATGACGAAGGCATAGAACTGAAAGTCCTGCTCAATGTCACCGAGGACAAGGAGCTCTACAGCCAGGTGCATGTCAATATTATCAGCGTCAACGGCGTGGTACTGCTGGTCGGGCAGGCACCTACCGAAGCATTGCGCATGAAGATTGTAGAGATCACCAATGGTGTCGAGAAGGTACGCGTGGTGCACGATGAAATGACCATCGCCGCACCCAATTCCTACATGACACGCAGCAGTGATTCGCTAATCACCGCGAAAGTCAAAGGCAGCCTGTTCGGCATCAAGGGACAGGAAGGGTTTGACCCGACACGCGTCAAGGTGGTCACTGAAAACGGCATCGTTTACCTGATGGGTATTCTCTACCGCTCGGAAGCCGAGGCCGTTGCCACCAAGGCAAGTCGCGTCAGCGGCGTGCAAAAAGTCGTAAAACTGTTCGAGTATCTCGATTGACACGCCGATTGCAAGGGTAATTCACATGTCCCGTTTCGTCGTATGTGCACTGTATAAATTTGTCCGCCTGGACGATCACCAGGCGCTGCGCACACCACTGTATGACACCCTGGTTGCCAACCAGGTGCGCGGCACCCTGCTGCTCGCCAGTGAAGGCATCAACGGCACCATTGCCGGCAGTCGCACAGACATTGATGCCGTGCTGGACTGGCTGCACGGTCAGCCACAGCTGGCTGACATTGTCTATAAGGAATCCCTGACCGACACCCCACCGTTCAAGCGCACCCGGGTGAAACTGAAAAAGGAAATTGTCACCATGGGTGTGCCGGGTATCGACCCGACACACGTTGTCGGCACCTATGTCAGCCCGCAGGACTGGAATGCGCTCATCAGCGACCCCGACGTGCTGTTGATCGATACCCGTAACGACTATGAGGTACAGGTAGGGACTTTCAGGAAGGCTATAAACCCGGGTACCGATACCTTTCGCGAGTTTCCGCGCTACGTGAAACAGCAACTTGACCCGAACAAACACAAAAAGGTCGCCATGTTCTGCACCGGCGGCATTCGCTGCGAAAAATCGACCGCCTTCCTGAAGGAACAGGGGTTTGAGGAAGTATTTCACCTCAAGGGAGGCATCCTTAAATATCTTGAAGAAGTCCCGCAGGACAAAACGCTCTGGGAAGGCGAGTGTTTCGTCTTCGATGAACGCGTCACAGTAAATCACCGCCTGCAGCAAGGCCACTATGAGCAATGCCATGCCTGCCGCCTGCCCATCACGGAGACCGACAAGGCCAGCGACAAATTCATGCAAGGTGTCAGCTGCCCGCACTGCTTCGACAAGCTGACGGCAAAACAAAAAGCCCGCTTCCAGGAGCGTGAGAGACAAATGGAGCTGGCAAAACAACGCGGCGAGGCACACATGGGCGATGATGCCAATGAGTATTCAGTGGCGCATCGCGACAGCAAGCGCCAGAAAAAACAACAACAGAAAGAACAGCAAGCAACAGCCACCGGACAGGCCGTATAGCAATTATAGCTACGTAACAGTTGATGACGGACGCACTGAGCATTTCGCTGAACTATAACGATCCGCTGTGGATTACCATCGCGCTGCTGCTGGGACTGGCGGCAAAACAACTGAACCTGCCGCCGCTGGTCGGTTTTCTGGTCGCCGGGTTTCTGCTTAACCTGGGCGGCGCACAGGGCGGTGCCTTCCTCAGCGAGATTGCCGAACTCGGCGTCACCCTGCTGCTGTTCACTATTGGTCTGAAACTGAATATCCGTCAGCTGCTGCGCACCGAGGTATGGGGTGTTGCCAGTACCCACATGCTGCTGATCGTGCTGGTCAACGGCTTGCTGGTACTTGGACTGGCACAACTTTCACTGCCGCTGTTTAGCGGTATTGATTTCGCAACCGCCGCCATAATCGGTTTCGCCCTGAGCTTTTCCAGCACTGTTTTCGCCGTCAAGGTGCTGGAAGAGAAAGGTGATATAGCCTCCCGCCATGGCCGACTCGCCATCGGCATCCTGATAATGCAGGACATCGCCGCCGTGCTGTTCCTGGCCATATCCACCGGCAAGCTGCCAACACCCTGGGCGCTGGGTCTGTTGCTGCTGATTCCGCTACGACCGCTGTTCTTCGATCTGATGAAGCGTGCCGGTCACGATGAACTGCTGATCCTGTTCGGCTTTGTACTGGCGCTGGGTGGTGCTGCCCTGTTTGAAGCCGTCGGTATCAAGGGCGATCTCGGTGCGCTGTTGCTTGGCCTGATGCTGTCCGGACACCCAAAGACCAACGAACTGGCGAAGACACTGCTTGGATTCAAGGAACTGTTCCTGATCGGCTTCTTTCTCAGCATCGGGCTGACCGGTCTGCCAGGCCCGTCAATCATCCTGGCATCGCTGCTACTGCTGGCGGCATTACCCTTTAAAACAGTTCTGTATTTCTGGCTGGCTACCCGCTTCAGGGTGCGTGCACGCACAGCCACGCTAACCTCATTGCACCTGTCCAACTACAGCGAATTTGGCCTGATTGTCGGGGCCATCGCCGTTAGCAATGGCTGGCTGGCAGATGACTGGCTGGTACTGATTGCGGTTGCCCTGTCATTTTCATTTATCCTGGCCGCACCGTTAAACCGGGAGGCAGATACCCTGTTCGCCCGTTTCCACGACTTTCTGCTTCGCTTTGAGAGCGACAAACGCCTCTGCAATGATCAACCCGTCCGCTTTCCCGATGCCCGCGTTGTCATTATCGGTATGGGGCGCGTTGGCAGTGGCGCCTATGACCACCTGAAATCAGTGTGCGGCGACACCCTGCTCGGCATTGATTTTGACAATGCCATCATTGAGCAACATGCCCATTCGGGACGCCGGGTGATACAGGAAGACGCTACGGACCCTGACTTTTACAACCGCATCGACCGTGAAAACAACGACGTCAAACTGGTACTGGTCACGCTACCCAACCATGCAGCCAATCTTGCCGTCGTTAAACAACTGCAGCAGCACAACTACCCCGGTCACATTGCCGCCACTGCGAAATATGCAGATGAAGTTGAGGATTTTAACAAACTGGGTATCGAGTCTGCCTACAATATCTACGCCGAGGCCGGCTCCGGTTTTGCCGGCCATATTCTGAACCAGATCAAATGCGAAGACTGGACTGACAAGGAATGGAAATAGTTGTATGTTTAGTGTGTAGTCGCGTCTCCGGACTGAAACATGCGAGGTAGCCAGCAACATGAAGAAGCTCAAAAACGAAGCCCAGCTACTCAAGGAATCCATCCGCCTTGGCACCGAATACGGCGAGAAACGCGGCGTGGTGGAGTTTGAGGCCACCGACACACAAAACGAAAGAATCGAATATATCTACAAGCTGCTGGTGCATGACAAGGTCATCGTGCCGCTCGCACTTGGCCAGCAAAGCCTGCCGAATATGCGCCACAAACTGGCACTGTGGGCCTCACGCCAGTTGCCGGCTGATCATCCGTTACTGAAGTAGGCGTTTATCGCGGACACGGTCCGCAATAAGCAGCCGTAGGTGCTAATGCAGGAGCGGACCCTGTCCGCGATAACCCGGCACGATAAAGCAGGTGCAGGAGCGGACCCTGTCCGCGATAACCCGGCAAGATGAAGCAGGTGCAGGAGCGGGCCCTGTCCGCGATAACCCGGCATGATAAAGCAGGTGTAGGAGCGGGCCCTGTCCGCGGTAACCCGGCACGATAAAGCAGGTCAGCAAAGGACTCCCCATCAGCTCAGCACAACAACCAATCCCCAACCCATTCACAGGGTTGTAAAAACACATCCGCACCCGGGCTTTACTGTCACCATCCAGAGACATCAAAACGTACTGTAAATACTGAATAAATCACGCTCAGCTACATTTCTGTCGTCCACAAACGACAGGTCGGTTAATCAGAAATCACGGTCAGATCACTATCACCTTGTATTCCCCGGCGATTCCAGTTCTGGCACGGCACTTGCTGTATCCAGGTCACGCAAGCGTTCTGCGTAACACACAGGAAATCTTAATCGACAAAGGAGTTGGACATGAAAAAACAGATTCTGAGCGCCGTATTAACCACTCTCATCAGCAGCACCGCACTGGCAGGAAGCAGCGCCTTTATAGCTTTCAATGAGCTGGACGCAAACAAGGACGATGGCCTGAGTGCCGCAGAAGCCGGTGCTCTGCCGGGCATTTCCGAACAGTGGGACACACTGGATATTGATGCCAACGGCAAACTGACGCGCGCCGAGTATGCGAATTACCAGATGCCGGCACCAGCCGCGGGTATCAAGTAACCGAATACACCACCCTCCAAACCGCTGTACAGGGATGACAACGGGGCGTTCACCCTGTAACGCCAGTCAGACAGGGATGTTTTATGAGGTGGCGGCAATGACTGCCGTCACCTCATTTTTACATTGCTGAAATACGTGTTTCAGGCAGCCAGTCTTCCTCATCAGCGATAAGCGCTACTGTCTTGTAACGTTTACGTCGTTTCTGATCATAGCAATAACGCACACATACCAATTGTTCTCCGTATTGTTTCAACAGCTCCTTGGTGCCGTTTTCGCCCGTCAACAGCTTGCTTTTTACCTGCACGGCAACTCCCTTGCCTGTTCGGATAAGCAGTATAGCGACACAGAAGATCAATAGAATGCGTTGGCAACCGATTGCGGCATTACCTGACACCGATAGTCGTTCACAACTGACATGAAAACAGGCGATATTGAAGAAACGACCTGATGTTCCTTTTTGCGAGGAAAATCAGCGGTGCAGCAGAACGGCTACAGACTAGTGTTTCTTCTTTACATGCCGCATCAGGCGGCTCTTGCGCTTGATCTGGCGTCCGGTCAGCTTGTTTTTGCGCCCCTTGTAGGGGTTGCTGCCGGTCTTGAATTCGATTCTGATGGGTGTGCCGCTTAGCCTCATGGCCGAACGGAAAGCGCTTGCCAGGTAGCGTTTATAGGTAGCCGGCACGCGTTCTGTCTGGTTGCCGTGAATAACAATGATGGGGGGGTTACGTCCACCCTGGTGCGCATAGCGCAACTTGATACGACGACCCCGAACCAGTGGCGGCTGGTGTTCCTGTACAATTTTTTCCAGGATGTCGGTAAGCGCCGGCGTTGGCAGCTCGCGCATGGCAGAAGCAAAGGCGTTTTCTATTTCAGGAAACAA
>CAJQPV010000116.1 GCA_905480305.1 uncultured Gammaproteobacteria bacterium
TCCTCATCCCCGGCAGATTCCTCGGATTCCTGTTCCTCATCCCCGACAGATTCTTCGGACTCCTGCTCCTCGTCCCCGGCAGACTCTTCGGACTCCTGCTGCTGGTCCCCGGCAGAATCCTCAGACTCCTGCTCCTGATCACCGGATGATTCTTCGGACTCCTGCTCCTGATCCCCGGCAGAATCTTCGGACTCCTGTTCCTGATCACCGGATGATTCTTCTGACTCCTGCTCCTGCTCTCCGGATGATTCTTCTGACTCCTGCTCCTGCTCTCCGGATGATTCTTCGGATTCCTGCTCCTGCTCTCCGGATGATTCTTCGGATTCCTGCTCCTGCTCTCCGGATGATTCTTCGGACTCCTGCTCCTGCTCTCCGGATGATTCTTCGGACTCCTGCTCCTGCTCTCCGGATGATTCTTCTGACTCCTGCTCTTCCTGCCCTTCCTGCTCTTCCTGCTCTTCCTGTTCTTCCTGCTCTTCCTGCTCTTCCTGCTCTTCCTGCTCTTCTTCAGTCAGGGATAGCTCCAGCATCTTCTTTGCCAACGCCAGATTATGCAGCACATCTTCATCATCAGCTCGTAATTCCAGAGAGGCATTATAGGCCTCGATCGCCCCGGCAAAATCACTGCGCTTGTAGTGCGTATTTCCCAGGTTGTACAGGGCATCCGCCTTGATCTCTTCACGCTCGACACGTGAGAAAGCCTCACCGGCATCCGTATAACGTCCTGCGCGATAGAGTGCGACGCCACGTCGGTAATCATCGGAAAATTCATTTGCCGCATCATTGTATTCGGCCTGTTCAAATTTCTGCGCCGCTTCCTGTGCAGGGTTCTTGAACCAAGCTGCATTGGCAGTCGCCGGACCAAGCAGACAGCACAGCAACAACACGGTGCCGGTAACACTGCAACGAACCGCAATAGCGATATTGCCAATGATGGTCACAGACTTCACGAGCTGTACCCCTGCAGGCTGCGACGCAGCAATGGAATCAACAACAATAGCGCCAGCCCGACAAGCCAGTAAAAATGCACATTCCAGATCCGGGTGTGCTCATCACGTCCCGATGACGGCAAGGCCTGCGCCTTTACCTCGGCAAGAATTCTGCCGGTATCCTGATCGCGGTAATCGGCACGTTGATAAATCCCGTTACCAGCCTTTGCCAACGCTTGCAGCAACGGCTCATTGAGTGCTGACACTACCAGCTGCCCCGCACTGTTCTTGATCCATGGGCTGGTGCGCCCCTCGCCGGGCACTGCGTCTCCCCCCGGAGTACCGACACCCAGTATGTGTACCCTTATCCCCGCATCAGCCAATGCCTGCAGGTGTTGTTCCAGACCCTGCTCCTCAAAATCACCATCGGTAACAATCAACAGTGAATTGACACTTTCCGTGGACTGACCCGCAATCAGTTCTTCTGCCCGTTGCAATGCAAACAGCAGACGACTGCCCTGCAGACTCACCACCCGGGTATCGAGTGCAGACAACATGCGTTGAACACCCTGCATGTCCTCGGTCACCGGCGAAACAACCTGTGCAACCGAGGCAAAACCGATCAAGCCTATGCGGATACCGCGGCTTTGATTCAGCAGGTCTTCAATTTCCTGGCGCGCACGAACCAGGCGGGTTGGTTGCACATCTGCTACCAGCATGGACCTGGATATATCCGCCAATACAATCAGGTTGGTACCGGGACGAAACAACTGTACGTCGGTGAAACCCCAACGCGGTCCGGCCATCGCCAGCACCAGCAAACTCCACAGTCCAACCCAGCGGACATAGCGTTGCCACTGGGTGCGCTGGGAGGCCGTCGAACGGCCCAGTAAATGTGGCAACAGGTGGGCATCCGCATAATCCCTTATACGATCATTGCCGCCTGTCAGGCGCCTGAAAAACAGCAGCCACGCAGCCACCGGCACACACAGCAACCACGCCCACAACCAGCCCGGCTCACTGAAATGAAACCCTGCCAGCAACTCACCCATGCGTGCGCCCCACCCACCAGGCACGCGGAATGCCATCCGGGAACAGCCCCAGCAGCAACAGCAGCAGTAATGCCAGCCCCAGCGGCCAGCGATACAGTGGCCGCGGTATCAACACTGTGCGTGCTTCCGCACGGGTTTTTTCCTGTGCATCGATGCGCTGATAGATCTTTTCAAGTGCGCTGGTATCGGTTGCACGGAAATACTCGCCACCGGTTATGCTGGCGACCTCGGTTAACAGGTCCTCATCAATTTCCATTTTGACCTGGGTCAGCTGGCCGTCTTCCATGTAAGGCACAAGTCCCTTGCTGCCAACCCCAATGGTATAGATGCGGATACCTTCGTGGGCGGCCAGCTGCGCAGCCAGTACCGGTGGCAAACTGCCTTCGGTATTTTCACCGTCCGTCACCAGGATCAGGATCCTGGATCCCTCGGGACGATCACGCAATTTTTTTACTCCCAGCCCGATGGCATCACCGATGGCCGTGCCATCACCGGCCATGCGCGAGACGATATTTTCAACCAGGTTGTACGCGGCCTGATTATCAAGCGTCATCGGAGACAGCACGAATGACTGACTGCCAAACACCACAATGCCGATACGATCACCCTCGCGGGCCTTTATAAAACGTCCGAGAACACCCTTGATCACCGCCATCCGGCTAACCTGCCGGCCCTCGACTGTGAAATCCAGGGCATCCATGGAGCGTGAGGTATCGACTGCCAGCATCAGGTCATAACCTTCGGAACGCACCTCCGTATAGGGTTCCAGCAACTGCGGACGCATC
>CAJQPV010000117.1 GCA_905480305.1 uncultured Gammaproteobacteria bacterium
AACACCCAGCACCGGCACCTCTACCTTCTCGAACATCTTCAAACCCTTGCGGGCATCCAGCAAGGCGATGTCCTGCGGGGTGGTGACGATCACGGCGCCACTGACCGGCACCTGCTGCGCCAGCGTCAGCTGAATGTCGCCAGTACCCGGCGGCAGGTCGACGACCAGGTAGTCGAGATCCTTCCAGTTGGTGTCATTCAGTAACTGCTGTAACGCCTGGGTCACCATCGGACCACGCCAGATCATCGGCGTTTCCTCGTCAATCAGGAAACCGATCGACATGGCCTGCAGGTGGTAGCTGTTCATCGGCTCCAGTGATTTGCCATCCAGCGACTCCGGCTTGCCACTGACGCCCAGCATGCGTGGCTGACTCGGCCCGTAGATATCCGCATCCAGTATGCCGACATTAGCGCCTTCGGCTGACAGTGCCAGCGCCAGGTTGACTGCTGTGGTTGATTTGCCAACGCCACCCTTGCCTGAAGCAATGGCGATGATATTCTTGATACCTTCTATGTGCTTGACGCCTTTCTGTGCGGAATGCGCCGACACCTTGGTGGTCGCGTCCACCCTGGCGGTACTGATACCGTCGATGGACTCGAGCAATTCCTTGAGCTTTGCTGCCAGCGTTGCATGGTATCCAGCCGCCGGAAAACCAAGCACCACCGAAACCGAGACGCTATCGCCATCAACCGAGATATCCTTGACGCACTTGGTTGATACCAGGTCCCTTTCAAGGTACGGATCTATATACGTTGCCAGCTTTTCTTCAATCTGGGCTTGGGTCACTTCAGCCATTGCTTCACTCCTGATAAAACCAACTGCCGCACTTTTGGCAGCCCGGGAAAATTGACCGCGAATTGTACACGAACTAAACCGGACCGTCCTGTTGTTGGCTGGCGCAAATCCCCACGCCTCGCCGGTCTATGGCATACTTAGTGCCCGAATATTCATACTAGTATCAGGGTTTTAATCCGGACAGCAGGCGCATGAGTCAAAAAAACCGCACAATTCTGGTCACCAGTGCATTACCTTATGCCAATGGCCCTATCCACATTGGGCATATGGTCGAATACATCCAAACGGATATCTGGGTACGCTTCCAGCGCTTGCGCGGCCAGCATTGCCTGTATGTGTGTGCCGATGACGCACACGGCACTCCCATTATGTTGCGGGCACGCCAGCAAGGTACGACTCCGGAAGCCCTGATCGCGGCCTCTGCAAAAGAGCACCAGGCGGACTTTGCCGATTTCAATGTGCGTTTCGACAACTACCACAGCACCCATTCAGAGGAGAATCGCGCGTTTTCCGAGATGGTCTTCGAGCGCAATCAGCAGGCCGGCCACATCACCTCCCGCACCATCACCCAGGCCTATGATGCGCAGGAAAACATGTTCCTGCCGGATCGTTTCATCAAGGGTGAATGCCCGCGTTGCGGTGCAGCTGACCAGTACGGTGACAACTGCGAGGTCTGTGGCGCCACTTATTCACCCACCGAACTGAAGAATGCTGTCTCCGCAATCTCCGGCACCACGCCGATTGAAAAAGAAACCGAACACCTGTTCTTCAAGCTGACCGATTTCGAAGACCAGCTGAAAGAGTGGATCAAGGCAGGGCACCTGCAACCCGAAGTCGCCAACAAGGTGGAAGAATGGTTTGAGACCGGCCTGCAGGAATGGGGCATCTCCCGCGATGCCCCCTACTTCGGCTTTGAAATCCCGGGCCACCCGGACAAGTACTTCTATGTGTGGATGGATGCACCCATCGGTTACATGGCCAGCTTCCGCAACCTCTGCGACCGTACGCCGGAACTCGATTTCGAGCGCTACTGGAACAGTGATTCGGACACCGAGCTCTATCATTTTATTGGCAAGGACATTATCAACTTCCACGCGCTGTTCTGGCCTGCGATGCTCAGCGGTGCAAAGCTGCGCACACCGACTGCAATCTACGCGCATGGCTTCCTGACTGTTGACGGCCAGAAAATGTCGAAGTCACGCGGCACCTTTATCAAGGCGCGCACCTACCTCGATCATCTCAACCCGGAATACCTGCGTTATTACTTTGCCGCCAAACTCGGCAGTGGCGTTGATGACCTGGATCTGAACCTTGCAGATTTCGTATTACGGGTTAACAGCGACCTGGTTGGCAAGGTAGTCAATATTGCCAGCCGCTGTGCCGGCTTCATTAACAAACGTTTTGACGGCCGGCTATCTGCAGAATGCACCGAGCCTGACCTTTACCGGTCTTTTATCGACGACGGCAAGGCCATTGCCGAGTCCTATGAACAGCGCGAATATGGTCAGGCTATTCGTAAAATCATGGCGCTGGCTGACCGTGCCAATCAGTACATCGATGCCAACAAGCCCTGGGCACTGGCCAGGGAAGAAGGCAAGGAGCAAACCGTTCAGGATGTCTGCAGTGTCGGGCTGAACCTGTTCCGGGTTCTGATCACCTACCTGCAGCCGGTACTGCCGAGGATGGCCACCGAGGTGGAAAGCTTTCTGAACTTACCGGTACTGACGTGGGATGCTATTGACACTCCGCTGACCGGCCACAACATTAACAAGTTCAAACCGCTGATGACACGCGTTGAACAGGAGAAGATTGACGCCATGCTGGAAGATTCCAGAGACAGCCTCGGTACACCGGCTGCAACACCCGCTGCAGATGATAGCGGGGCGCAGAAAATCGATCCGATTGCAGACACCATCAGTTTCGAGGATTTTGCAAAACTGGACCTGCGCATAGCCCGCATCAGCAAGGCAGCCCATGTGGAAGGCGCCGACAAGCTGCTGCAACTGACGCTCGACATCGGTGGCGAGACCCGCAACGTATTTGCCGGCATCAAGTCGGCCTACAGTCCGGAAGCGCTGGAAGGCAAACTCACCGTGATGGTGGCCAACCTCGCCC
>CAJQPV010000118.1 GCA_905480305.1 uncultured Gammaproteobacteria bacterium
CGCCAGTGTCACTGCTGCTTCGAGTGGTAGCGTTTGCAGGCGCCTGCTGATTGATTCGCTGGCAAGTTTTGCGAGGCAGTCCGGGCAGCAGCAGGGTTGCCCATTTTCGACGGCTATGACTGCCGGGTAGCGCATACACCAGCAGCTTGCTGCTCCCTGTTCGGTTTTGCAGGTAAATTCAGCATCACAGGTCCGGCAATGTTTTGTGTTCATATGACTTGTTGTATTTATTTGGCAGTGTTGCCTCAATTGAGTGCCATTATAAATGAATAGTCCTGCGTTCAGGTTGGGTATAGACCTTGGTGGCACAAAAATAGCCGGTATTGTGCTGGATGCTGATGGTGTAGATATCTGTCGTGAACGCCTGCCGACGCCGCAAGGCGACTATAGCCTGACGTTGCAGGCGGTGGCCAGGCTGGTCTTCAGCCTGGAAGCCTCGGCTGGCCAGCCATGTTCCATTGGTATCTGCATGCCCGGCTCGGCCTCGCGTGCGACCGGGCTTGTCAAGAATTCAAATTCTGTTTGCCTCAACGGACAGCCGCTGCACCATGATCTGGAAGCTTTGCTTGAGCGTCCATTGCGTTTTGCCAATGACGCTGATTGTTTTGCCCTGTCAGAGGCCACTGACGGGGCTGCACAACAGGCCGGCGTGGTGTTTGGCGTCATTGTCGGCACCGGCACCGGTGGTGGCCTGGTGGTTAATCGCACACTGTTATCGGGTCCCAATGGTATTACCGGTGAGTGGGGTCACAATCCCTTGCCCTGGCCGCAGCCGCCAGAGTTGCCTGGCCCTGATTGCTATTGTGGCCGCAGCGGTTGTATTGAAACATGGTTATCCGGCCCGGGTCTGGCGCGTGATTATCAACAGGCGAACAGGGTAGCACTGCAGGCAGAAGTGATTGCGCACAAGGCCGGGCAGGGCGACGTGCAGGCGCTTGCCAGCTTGCAACGCTACGCGGATAGAATGGCGCGGGCACTCGCCACAGTTATCAATATTGTTGATCCGGACGTGATTGTACTGGGTGGCGGGGTGTCCAATTGTGAATTGTTGTATGAGACGGTGCCGTCACGCTGGGGTGAGTACGTTTTTTCGGACCGTGTTGATACCCGGCTGGTGAGGGCGCAGCATGGCGATGACAGCGGTGTGCGTGGTGCCGCCTGGCTGTGGTCCTGATGTGACTGCCCGCTGTCAACTCGACTGGCTGGCTGCAATTTCCCGAAGGCGTGGAATTGCCAGTCCGGCAGCGTCAGCCTGCTGCAGTGCGCGTGCCAGTCGTGCGGCTGCGCTGCGACCCATACACTTATGTTCGGGATCGCCGTCAAAGGCGGTCAGCATAGCCTTGATTAATTCATCCGGCTGAAAGGTCTCGCCAGTGAGTGCGGCCTGTATCCGGATGACTTCATGGGCTACCGTTTCCGCCAGTTCGCGATGATTTTCCCAGAGTTCGCTGACGCTACCACCGACTTTGAGTCCGGCGCAGTTGGTGGTGACGATGTAGACGTTCTTCAGCACCAGTTCAAACAGCAGCTCGCTTTCAGAGGCCAGCACGCGCACCGCTATGTCGAGGCTGCCAAGGCTGGACTTCAGCAGTTCAGCGGCCGGGCCATAAGCCGGGGAAGGAATCAGCACCTTGACGTCCTGGCCTTTTTTCTTTTCGAACCAGACAGAGATTACCGTTGGCTTGATGAAGCCGTACTGCTGCCAGTCACCCGGCAGCAGTTCATTTTGCAGCAGGCACAGGCGCTGTTGCCAGGCAGGCGGCATCTTCTCCAGTAGCGGGTGCAGGTCATTCTCGGCAACGGCAACCACCACCAGCTCCGGTGACGGTAACTGCCTGGCCACTTCGTCGAGGTCGTCATGGCGCGTGACCGGGTACACCGGGTGTCCGCTACGCAGCAGGGCGCGTGCAAAGACGCTGCCTATCTCGCCAATACCAATAACAATGACGGGTGATTTCATGCTGTTTTTCCTGCTTGTGTCTGTTGTCCGGACGCGGGATTATAACGCGAATGATTAATGAAAAGAGTACCGGGATGCGGCCGCTTGGGGTGAGGGATGATATTTCCCGGTTCTGTATGTTTGTCCTGCTGGGGATGTTGTTACAGCCGGTTTGGGCAGAAATAAGGGTCGTCGACGATGCCGGCGTGCCGGTTGTTCTGGAGAAATCCGCGCAACGCATTGTCAGTCTTGCCCCGTATATCACCGAGCTGCTGTTTGCCGCCGGCGCAGGTGAGGCGCTGGTGGGTGTTACAGAATTCAGTGATTACCCGCAGGCAGCACGCACCCTTGCACGGGTCGGTGGTAGCGGTGGGCTTGATCTTGAAGCCATTGTGGCGCTACAACCGGACCTGGTGGTTGCCTGGCAGAGTGGTAATCCTGCTGCGCAGATAGGACGTTTGCAATCACTGGGTCTTACGGTGTTTATTTCCGAGCCACGACAGCTGCAGGATGTGCCGGCAAGCTTGCGGCGGCTCGGCCGGCTTGCAGCTACCGGGTCGGTTGCTGCCAAACAGGCAGACAGATTTAATGCCCGTTATAGTGAGTTGCATGATAAATACTCTGCACGAACCAGGGTCAGCGTGTTTTACCAGATATGGGATCGGCCGCTGATGACCCTGAACGGAGAACATTTGTTCAGTGATGTGGTGCGCTTGTGTGGTGGAGAAAATATCTTTGGCACGTTGCCATCACTGGCACCGCAGATAGATATTGAAGCCGTATTGCAGGCCGACCCTGATGTGATTGTTATCGCCTCTGATGCAGAGGATACGCCGTTACTTGACACATGGCAGCGTTGGCCACAGTTATCAGCAGTTAAGCAGGGGCACGTCTATGCCGTTCGGCGTGAGCAGCTGGTCCGGCACAGCCCGAGAATCCTTGACGGGGCAGAACGCCTGTGTGAGCTGCTTGATGAGGCACGCAGGTAGCAGCGGATTGCCTCCGCTCTCGGGTAACAGTGTGTGCGTGGTTTTCAGAGTTTTTTGCTGTTCGCGATGCAGTGCTACTTGCTGCGCTCGTGCTCCCAGAGAACATCCGCTATAGCGGCCGTTTTATTGATGTGTCGTGCCATGACGAATAGCAGGTCGGAGAGGCGATTCAGGTATTTCAGCGAGACGGGGTTAATCTCTTCGACCTTTGCCAGGCTGTATGTGCGACGTTCGGCGCGTCGACAGACGGCACGTGCCTGGTGACAGGCCGCTGCTGCCGGACTTCCGCCGGGCAGGATGAATTCTTTTAGTGGTGTCAGTTGCTGGTTTAGTGTGTCCAGCAAATGTTCCAGTTTGTCTACCCTGTCGGGGGTGATGACTGTGCTGCCGGGGATGCAGATTTCACCGCCGATATCAAACAGGGAATGCTGAATGTTTATAAGTTCAGAGCGGGTTTCCTCTGGCAGGCTGTGGCAGAGTAATGTGCCAATGCTGCAGTTGAGTTCGTCAACTGTGCCCATGGCCTCAACGCGCAGGCTGTCCTTGTCGACACGCGTGCCATCACCAAGACCGGTGCTGCCATCGTCACCGGTGCGCGTATAGATTTTCGAAAGCCGGTTACCCATGTCAGCCGCCAACCAGCCGGTATTCGACAGGAACAACAATGCTGACAGCCTTGCCATCCAGCCATTGCGCGGCATCCGGAACATGAGCGAGTTGCAGTGAGCTTAACGCGGCTTTGTCCAGCAGCGCATAGCCGGAGGTTTGCTCTATATGCAGGTCTGATATATGACCATCAGACTCGATCAGCAGCTGCAGTTTTACCACGCCCTGCCAGCCCTTGCGCCGTGCGATGGCCGGGTAGTTCAGCTGCCCGGTGATGAAGGCCATTACGCTGGCACGCAAATGCTGTTGCTGTTGTTCGCGGGAGATGGTTGTGCTGCTAGCCTGCATGGACTGTGATTTATCAGGCCGGTTTTCAACGGCTGTTTCAGGTTGCGCCGGTGCGACAGGTTGATCGGCAGGGCGCTGTTTTGCCGGTGCTGTATCAGTTATCACCGGTAGTGTGGCTTGCGGCTGCAACACGGGTGCGTCGGCGACGACTTCCATCTCGTTTTCGGTTGCAGCCGGTGGTTGCGAAACACTCTCGCCGCTGCGATCGTTAACAGACAGTAACAGGGTCCGGCCGGAAGCGCCGATGCTGTTTTCAGGTTGCGCGAGGGCAAGCAGCGCTACCGCATGTACCGCGACAGACAGGCCCAGAAACCATTTTATGTTATGGCTAATCAACGTCGGTTACCAAAATCCCTTGAAACGGTGAACAGTATAGTCCTTTCCGGTAATGGATAGGCATTGTACACGCCGGGGCTGAAGGTGCTGCTGACACCATAGTCGTAGAATTTTTCATCAAAAATGTTATTTACCTCGGCCGTCAGTCTGAAGCTTTTGAGGCGGTGGCTGATTTTCCCGTCGAAACTGTAGTAGGAGGGGATTTTTTGAGTAAAAGTGTTGGACTGGTCATTATCAAAGTACTTGCTGTCTGTAAAATTTGCGGCGATGGTGAGGTCGGTTGCCCGTGAGTGTTTCCAGGTGGTTGCCAGGCTGGCGGTGTTTTCCGGTACCAGTGGTACATTCTTGCCGCTGAAGTCGCCATCGCGGAATTTGGCGCGCATATAGGTGTAGTTGCCTTGCACGCGCAGACGGTCACTGATGTCGTAAGAGCCGCTCAGTTCAAGACCATAGCGTCGGGTAGGGTCGAGGTTGACGTTTTCGAAGGTCGCCGGGTTGTAATGGATTTCATCCTTAAGGCGCATGTAGTAGGCATTGATGGTGAAAGACGTCCTCTCCGAGCGGTGCCGGGTGCCAAGGTCAAAACCATTGCTTATTTGCGGGTCCAGTGGTGAAAACACGCGCACAAAGTTGCTGGGGTCGAATTCGAACAGTTCATCCACGGTGGTTACCCGTGCACTGCGCGTCCATTTCAGATAACCGGCGTTTGAGCTTGTGAACTGTTTTTCGATGCCGGCTTCCAGCATGTGCACACGCTCACTGTCATCATAATCCGGTGCGCCACTTTCAAAGGCATCGCCGGCACCCGGCGCATTCGGGTTGAACTTGTCTTTGGCATCCAGTTTCACCCATTGCAGGCGGGCACCGAGATTGATGGTAATGTCGGATGTCGCGGCAAGTGTTGAGTCTGCATAGACAGCCGTTGACCTCTGCTCGATATGCAGACGGTGAATGGGCTGGTCGTCGGTATTTCTGTTGAGTGACCGGTCAGAATCGTAGTCGCTGTCGTAATAATCAATACCGGCTGTGGTCTGTACCGGTATTCCGAACAGCTGGTGCGGCGTGATGATGCGTGGCGTGAAAGACCAGGTA
>CAJQPV010000119.1 GCA_905480305.1 uncultured Gammaproteobacteria bacterium
CGGTTTGGAATGTTGGTTTCGGTGATGATCATTGCTTCCGGTTCAGCATGCTCGATCAATGTTCTCAACAAACGAATCAGCTCATGAGTTTCATTCAGATTAATGCAGCTGGAACCCGGCTTCTTCCACAGAAAGGCCACCGCATCAAGGCGAAAAATACGAATACCATTATCCAGGTAGTGGCGAATAATCCCTACGAACTCCTCCAGCACCCGGGGATTTTTAAAATCAAGATCCACCTGGTCATGGCTGAAGGTGCACCAGACATAGCGCGTACCTGCCGCGGTTTCTGTTTCTCGAAGTAACTCAGTGGTCCGGGGGCGTACCACATCGCGGGTGTCTTCATCCGGCGCCACAGTAACGAAGTAGTCTTTGCCCGGATCAATAGCCTTTTTGAAATTATCAAACCAGCGGCTGCGACTTGAGCAATGATTAATAACCAGGTCGGCCATCAGTCGATAATCAGCCGCAATGGCTTTAACGTTATCCCAGTCACCAAGAGACTCATTGACGCTGGAGAAATCAATGACAGCGAAACCGTCGTCCGAGCTCCAGGGGAAGAACGGCAGGATATGAACACAGCTTATCGTCTCTTTGAGGTGAGCATTAAGGAAATAGTGCAAGGTAGCAAGCGGCTTTTCACCCACCCGCTGGACGCTGTCGCCATAGGCAATCATGGTTACCATGCCCTGGTCCCAAAGATTTTTGTGCCGCTCAGGCTGATGATCCCGACATTCAAGCCCCATGATTTCCAGAAGTCGGGAAGCAAGCATTAGCCCGTCATCAGCGAGGCCGGTGTCAGCATAGATAGTTTCCAGGTGACCCACTACACGTTGTTCAAGACTTTTGATGGTGTCAGCCATGTCTGTGTCTGCTCAGTTGGAGAAAGATTTGTGGTCTTCCTCTACCGCATCTACCAGCCGCTCAAAAATGTCCGGCATGGCACTCACAACACGATTCCAGCTGTGAATAAAAGGGGTCTCCATCGGCTGTTCAAGAAACATGTTGCCAGCGTCAATAATATTCCTGGCGAACATCTCTACTGCCTGTTCCTCCTGGTGGATGTCTGTCTTCAGGCCGTTCATGATGGCATCGTTGTAGTAGGTCTCTACAAAGTCCAGCGCCACACGATAGTAGGTTGCCTTGAGTGTACGAAAACTCTCCTGGGTGAAAACCTCACCCTGGGTTGCAAGCTTGCGGAATATTGCCTTGGCAATATCGATCGACATCTTGGAAAGACCGTTCGTCTGGTCATCCTGGGAAATAGCCTGGTGTTTGTGGTCGTAACTATCGGCAATATCAACCTGGCAGAGACGGTTATTAGAGTAATTGCGATGCATTTCAGAGAGCACACCGATCTCAAGCCCCCAGTCACTCGGGATGCGAATGTCGTTAAGCACGTCACGGCGAAATGAAAATTCACCTGCAAGCGGATAACGGTAACTGTCCATGTAGTTTAGATAGTGGTTTTCGCCCAGTAACTGCTTTAGTGCACGCAGCATCGGGGTGACCAAAAGACGACTGACGCGGCCATTAAGCTGGCCATCGGCGATGCGCGCATAGTAGCCTTTGCAGAATTCATAATTGAAATGCGGATTTGCAACCGGGTATATCAGGCGCGCGAGTAATCCACGGTCGTAGGTGAGGATATCGCAATCGTGCAGTGCTACCGATTCGGCTTTACCTGACGCCAGTGTATATCCCATGCAATACCAGACATTGCGTCCCTTGCCTGCTTCCTTGGGTGCCAGCTTCAGCGCTTTCAGTTCAGCATCGATTTCACGTAACCGTGGACCGTCATTCCACAACACCCGGTGGTCCTGCGGCAACACCGAAAAGAATTCAATCGCATGGCGATACTGGGCTTCATCGGCACGATCCAGTCCGATGGTGATTTGTGACAGGTAAGGGACCTGCTGCAGTTCTTTAACAATATTGGGCAAGGCCTTGCCACCCAGCTCTGTATAAAGAGAGGGCAGGATAAGTGCCATCGGGCGTTGTGCACTAAAACTGAGCAGCTCTCGTTCCATGTCCTCAATAGAGCGATTGGACAGGTTGTGCAATGTAGTGATGATGCCGTTCTGATGAAAATCAGCCATTAGTAGAACCTTTAAGTAAATGCAGCGAATGCAGAAGCTTGCGCACACCTTGGTCCCAGCCACCGGGACCGGATTTGCTGCTGCGCAGGGTGCGTTCGCTACGCAGCAGTGTTGGCTCTGCAACAGATGCAGAGCGAATAATCAGGGCATAATCAGCCGCCTCCAGCATCGCCGCATCATTCTGGCTATCACCAATAGCGAAACTTGCCGGCTTCTTGCCAGCTGCTTGCCGTCGATACTGGCTGTGCAACCATTGCATCGCGCTACCTTTGTCACAATCGCCGGAGACATGCAAAAACCGTCCACCCTGAAGAACATGAGCACCGCTTTGTTCAAGTCGTCGAATAAACCGTTGCCTTCCCTTGTCACTGCCGGTCCAGTGAACAGGCTCGCCAAACTCCCGGCTGGCTGCCAGTGTGGCCGCTGCCTCGCTCAACCCGGTAAGCGAGACTATTTGCCTGCTATCCATATTATCGAAATTGGTAAATTCACCGCTAAACTCTGCCGAAACGTCCGCAATTATTTCCAGCCAATGGTGGCGCGGCAACGAAAACCGTTTAACCCAATAGCCATTCTCGTCGACCGTCCCGGACGGCCGGGTCTTGAAATAACCGACCGGTATGAACACTGCCGCACCGTTTTCGACAATAAACGGGTGCTGATTACCGAGCTCATTTCGCAACGGGATCTGTTCAGAGCGCGTTTTACTACTCGCAATGATGACCGGGATTGCGTGCGCTTCGAGCTCGGCCAGCAAGGCATCAGCCGGTGCATGACTGTAACTGTCATGATCAAGAAGACAACCGTCAAGATCAGTATAAATAACAAGTTTTGTCATCAGAAGCTCACAGCCAACAGCTCATCATCACAAGTCTTGTTTTACAGAACAGGTCAACCGCTCGCAATGATGATGCAGACAACAGACTTCCGCTAATTGTACTACCTTGTCGATCTGCAGCTTCGGTTGAACTGCCTGAATCAGTATTTTCATACAGGACCTCCTCTACCGTGATTACGCGTCAGCGTCAAACACTGAAATTTTGAAAATAAAAAGGCCGCTAACATTAGCGGCCTTTTTTACAACAATTGCTATCATATAATCGCAGGCTTACTTGATAAACAGCATTTCCTGGTACTTCGGTAACGGCCACAGTTCATCCGCCACTTCTGTTTCCAGCACATCTGCATGCGCACGGACTTCCTCCATCAGACCGCGGATGTCATTTGCACAAAACTGCATATGCTCTTCAGTAGAAGAAAAATCATGTTTCTCTATCGCTATAGCAAGTTTTCCAACGGCTGACATCATGGCGTTTACTTCATCGGCAACCGTTTTTGCTATTGAGCTATCCAGTTCAACGCCCATGTCTACCATGCTTGCACCCGCCATACCAAGATCCGAGAGGTAACGCATGGCGGCAGGATAAATCATTGTTTTAGCCATATCGACTACCAGTTTTGCTTCCACCTCGATAGACAAAACATACTGCTCGGAATATACCTCAAAGCGACTTTCCAGTTCGACCGGAGACAGCACACCGGTACTTGCAAACAGTTCTTTCACAGACTCTTCACGCAGCGCTGGCAATGCATCAGCCGTGGTTGGAATATTCTTCAGGCCTCGCTCCTCAACTGCCATCTTGTGCCAGTCTGTAGAGTAGCCATCGCCACCGAAGACAACGTTACCATGCGCCTCCATCAGTTCTTTAAGCACAGAGATAACGGCCACTGCCTGATCGCTGTCTTTTGCCTGTGCAGCTTCCAGCTTTTCAGCAATCCAGTTAAGGGAATCAGCCAGCATGGTATTCATGGCCACCAGCGGACCTGAAACAGACTGTGCCGAGCCTACGGCACGGAACTCAAAGCGATTACCGGTAAAGGCGAAAGGAGAGGTGCGGTTACGGTCGCCCGGGTCACGCTCAAAATGAAGAATCTGGTCAAGCCCAAGATCCATAACCCCGCCACTTGCACCTTCGAGAAGTTTTCCTGTCTTGATATCGTGAAAGACTTTTTCCAGCTGGTCTCCCAGGTAGACGGACAGGATAGCCGGAGGTGCCTCGTTGGCACCGAGGCGGTGATCATTTCCTGCTGATGCAATCACCGCGCGCAGCAGCGGGCCGAACTTGTGAACACCGCGTATAACAGCACCACAGAATAACAAAAAGTTCAGGTTTTCATGCGGTGTGCTACCCGGGTCAAGCAGGTTACCCTGGGTGGCGTTACCTACCGACCAGTTGACGTGCTTGCCGGAACCATTGATGCCGGCAAAAGGTTTCTCGTGCAACAAACACAGAAAGCCGTGTTTCTTTGCCGTGCTTTTCATCAAGGTCATCATCAGCTGCTGATGGTCAGCCGCGACGTTTGCTGCTTCGAAGTATGGTGCGATCTCAAACTGACCCGGCGCCACTTCATTGTGGTGCGTCTTGGCGGGAATCCCCAGCT
This sequence comes from uncultured Gammaproteobacteria bacterium, assembly GCA_905480305.1. GTDB lineage: Bacteria > Pseudomonadota > Gammaproteobacteria > UBA9214 > UBA9214 > UBA9214. The sequence goes on from CAJQPV010000119.1 coordinate 4,542, forward strand.
TGTATAACTGGTCTTCATAATCCTGCATAAAGACCTGAACGCGTGCCGGGATAGCGCCGAAATAATGGTCATCAAACTGCTGGCCTTTTGGCGATGGCGCGCCAAACAGGGTACGTCCGGCCAGCAACAGGTCCGGACGGCTATTGGCAAAGTTACTGTCTACCAGAAAGTATTCCTGCTCCGCACCACAGCTGGAATTTAACGGTGCAATGTCCGTTTCACCCATTAAGCCAAGCACCTTTTGTGCAGCCTTGTTCATGGCATCGTTGGAGCGTAACAGCGGAATCTTTTTGTCCAGCGCTTCACCTGTCCAGGACATGAATACACAGGGAATCATCAGCGTGGCTCCATTGTCCGTTTGCATGATGAAGGCAGGGCTGGTTGGATCCCATGCGGTGTAACCACGCGCAGCATTGGTCATACGGATACTGCCATTGGGGAAAGAGGAGCCGTCGGGCTCGCCCTTGATCAGCAGGCTGCCGGTAAATTCGGTAATCGCGTTGCCATCAGAGTTGGTGATAATAAAGCCATCGTGTTTTTCCGCCGTGATATTGGTCATCGGGTAAAATAGATGGGAGAAAAACTTGACGCCTTTTGAAACAGCCCATTCTTTCATCGCCGCTGCAACGACGTCTGCCGTTGCAGGATCCAGGGGGACGCCCGTCTGCACTGTCTTCTTGACTGCCTTGAATGCATTCCTGGAAAGAGCCCACTCCATTCTTGTCAGGTTAAAAACATCCTCCGCCCAGATATTTCCCAACTTGTCGGGCATGCTTACGGCTACTGGTTCACGGTTTGTTATTTGATAAATCGCCTGCAGGCGGGATTCATTTCCACTCATTTAAATTTCCTCTAGATAGAATGCTTAACAAAGTGGAATCACCGGGTTTGTTTCAACAAGTAAACAAGCCCGATGATTCGAGGGGTTATCTGTTTGGCCAGTGGCCGCTGTTACGCGCTCATGGCAGAGCGCTATTCCTTCCAGCCCGTCGTCCTGATGCCATTCGTTAAAATTATTAGAACAATAGCAATTAACATGCCACACCTGTCTACCAGGCCACAGGGAGGCTAACTGCCAATAGAAACAATAAAAAGCGCTGAGTCCTGTGTTAGAGCAGCAGCAACGAAGCCGTCTCAAGATGTCCAAATCAGTGCATAATGCACCATACTAGTGCAATGCGCACCGGTTTGGCTATGCGAGCTAACGCCTGGTGAAGCGGTAACCCTTGGGTATAACGACAATGCCGTTGTCTGATATCTGGAAACGCTGCCGGTCGCTTGCCCGGTCAACACCGATCTCCTCACCGGCCGGAACAACCACATTCTTGTCAATAATGCAGCGCCTCACCTGGGCACCTTCACCGATAATGACATCGTTGAGCAAGATGGCATCTTCAACAATGGCCTCGTCCTGTACCCGCACACCAGGGAACAGAATTGAACGATTGACGCCACCGCCGGCAATGATGACCCCGCCCGATACAATAGAATTGACGAACACACCTTCGTTGCCGGATTCTCCAGGCACCGTTCTGGCTGGCGGTGTTTGTCCCTGGTAGGTGCGGATCATCCAGTCCTGCTGATAAAGATCCAGCGGTGGAACCGGCTCAAGCAGGCTCATGTTTGCTTCATAGTAGGCATCAATAGTGCCGACATCACGCCAGTAGCGGTCGGGTGAAACGCGACCGCTATCATTGCCGAAACGGTAGGCACAGGCCTTCTGTGAAGCGATCAGTGACGGCAGGATGTCATGCCCAAAATCATGGCTGGAAGTGGCCTCGTCATGATCACGGCGCAGCACATCCAGCAACATCTCCCGCTTAAAGACATAAACTCCCATGGATGCCAGCGCATATTCAGCATTATCCGGCAAGGGCTTGGGCTGTTGCGGCTTTTCCTCAAAACTCACGACACGTGAATTACCATCAACCTCCATGACGCCAAACGCCTGTGCCTCCTGCAACAAGACCTCCATGCAGGCGATGCTGACATCGGCCTGCTGTTCTATATGCGACTTGAGCAGTTCTGCATAGTCCATGCGATAAATGTGGTCACCTGACAGAACCACAATCCAGTCGGCCTCGCTACGTTCTATCATGTACAGGTTCTGGTAAATCGCATTTGCCGTGCCGGAATACCATTCACCATCGACACGCATCTGCGGCGGTACCGGCGTGATGTACTCGCCCAGTTCGGGGTTAAAAATAGACCAGCCATCGCGCAGATGCTTCTGCAGGGAATGGGACTTGTACTGGGTTAACACCAGCACCTGGCGAATTTCGGAATGCAGGCAATTGGCAAGTGTAAAGTCGATGATGCGGTACTTGCCGCCAAAAGGAACAGCCGGCTTGGCCCGGTCGTTTGTCAGCGGTTGCAGACGTGTGCCTGTGCCGCCGGCGAGGATAATAGCGAGAGTCTTGTCAAGCATGTTAAACGGTCCTGCAGTTGTTTTTGTGAGCGTTCATCGTGCATTACCATTGCAAGTACTGCGCCAGCCATGACAGATCCGGATAACGGGCGTGCTGGTATTTCAGCGCGCAATCCCGCCGATTGCACCACCATGAAACCCCATACAGAACACAGGCTCCACAGCGGTGCATAAAGCCCGTTTGGCGGCCACTAAAGCACTGCCCTGAATTAGAAATATATTCTTATATTTCAATTAATAACAAATATTTCTGAAATCATTCAAGCATTGGCATACAGCATGCATATAAGAATATCGTTGCATGCTTGATTACTTGACCAGGGTTTCCCTGTGGAGATAGCAGCCATGACCGAAAACATTCACCGCCTTGCACTACTACTGTGCAAGTGTATTTCCCTTTGCCGGTTTCACGGGGTGCAGGAACATCCCGGACATAATGTGTGATGACTGGCTGACATGCATGTTTGCCGGGCTGGCACTATCAGCCCTGGCAGCAGCTGTGCCGCTGTTACTGTACTGGCTGTGGATCGGCCTGACCTGACATACAGCAGTAACACATAGATGCCATATATCCATGGAAAGATTTTCGCAGGATTGCATGATCAGGAGATCACATGCCGGATTTTTTTAAGCAGTTAACACAACGGGCACGAAGCTGCCCTGTTGCCTGTTTCGTGAAAGTAATTTTTCTGCTGCTGTTTATTATCGCAGTCGCTATCGCCTGTTTCTTCCAGTTTGCCATGTCGAAGCATGAGTATGCCGGATTTGTCATCGCCATCGGCTATGTTGCAGTGCTGGCTCTTGTTACCCACAGAAACTGCAGGCTGAAGCCGGGCAGGTGACTAGCCAGACTGTGGCTGCTTCAGGCAGCAGCTATGCTTGTCACCACCTGTAGCGGCCTGACTTCGCCGCAACATTGCTCATCTTCCGGTTTGCCTGCACCCCGCCTGATTCAGGATTGCGCTGGCGTTCATAAAGAAACCAATGAACCTGAACGCGGAGTTCAAGGGTTCAGCGTACTTGAAGCCTGACAAAAACTCTTAAAAATTCACCATCAGGAACTGATCGATCGATCACTGACCCGAACGGTATTTACTTAATAATTTTTGCCCCGGAAGCACACGGAAATACATGCAAGAAAAATGCCTTGCTTGATAGAATATTTCCGTGTAATTCCGTGTGCTTCCGTGGCTAAACAGGTTTTTTAAATAACACCCTTGAGTAAGTGCGATTAAACACTGAGCCTTTTGGTTTCTATGATTTTGGAATTTTTTAAGGGTAATTTTCGCTATGACCGCAAATCAACAGGGTCAGACCCATTGATTTAGGATTGCAGGGCGACGCTGTGTATACTCTGCTAGCCATCAATACCGCGCATGGACAAGGCAAGGCGCCGGCCTTCTGAAGAAGCTTCTTCAGAGCGGAACCAGGTGCTAATCGGCTTGTTTGGGCAGAGGCCACAAGATGTAATTTTTCTTCTGGTCGGTGGGCAATTCAAGCTGCCATTGGGTGGATTCTTGCTCTGGATCAGCTTAGTAGCCCTTCTGTGAGAGCTGAATTTTTTCTGGAACGGATAAAGTGGCTGAATTGAAATCGGGTTCACCTTCTCGAACGACGCCAAATCCAAAGATATCATGTACCCAAAAAACTGCTTCGAAGAATCATGTGCCTGGGCAGAGGGTATTCTCTCTCAAATGACCCTCGACGAAAAATGCGACTATGTGGGGGGAGAGAACATCTTTTACACCAAGGCCATCGAGCGGCTTGGCGTGAAGCGGGTCATGATGAGCGATGCGACCGCTGGCATCCATCTGCGCCAGCGTTTTAACGAGTTCACTTACCAGAACCCGATCGAGAAATCGACTGCGTTCCCTTGTCCGCTACAGCTCTCCGCGACCTGGAACCCGGAGCTTTCCGAAATGTATGCCCGGAGTGTGGCCGAGGAATCTCTCGCGGCGGGCGTGGGTATCTTGCTCGGACCCGGCTTCAATATCTATCGTCAGTCCCAGTGCGGGCGAAATTTCGAGTATTTCGGCGAGGACCCGTTTCTGACTTCCCGCATGATCGAGAAGTACATCAAGGGTGCTCAGGACACCGGCGTGGTTGCGACCATTAAACATTTCGTTGCCAACAACACCGACTACTTCCGCCGCAAGAGTAACTCCGTCCTCGATCAGCGTACGCTCAACGAAATCTACATGCCCGCCTTCAAGGCAGGGATCGATGCCGGCGTGCTGGCGACCATGACTTCCTACAATCTTGTTAACGGCGAATGGGCCGGGCAGAGCGAAGCGGTGATCAAGGGTTTGCTTCGCGATCAACTCGGATTCAAGTGGCTGGTCATGAC
>CAJQPV010000120.1 GCA_905480305.1 uncultured Gammaproteobacteria bacterium
GAGAGCCAGTCATCCGGTGCCTCGCGGTGGTGCTGTCGCACGGACAACACCACGCCATAAGCCGCCGTGATACCGATGGCCGGCGCACCACGCACTACCTTCTCACGGATTGCATCTGCGGCTGCAGGTGCATCTTCAATAATCAGGTAGACTTCTTCGCCGGGCAGACGCCGCTGATCCAGCAAGCGCAGCCCTGCATCCGTCCATTCGATCGCTGAAAAGGCAGTAATATTCTCGGTCATGGGCTCCGCTTATCCGACATAATCGTCAAGGCTAGAATAATTCTAATCATCAAGGATAGAACAGGTCTGTGGTATTGTACTGATTCAAGCTGAAAAATTCGTTATTTTGGGGCTGGCTTCAATTTGTATATGCGTCTAGAATACGCCCACAGAACATAGAACAAACAGTTTCTTTTTTTAAACCGAACTACCACAGGAGTGGCCATAATGAAGAATGTCTATCGAATCGGAGGGCTTGCATCCTCAATCGCTGTAGGCTTGCTGTTCGCGAACACAGTTCTCGCTGACGCAGGCGGTACTGTAAATGAAAGCTATCTGGGTGATGCCAAACACCATTATGTAAGAGACAGTAGCGGCAATTGCGTGCGCACCAGCTCCTGGAAAGCCGAGGACATGACAATCGATTGCGGTGCAGAACCGCCTGTGGTTGAAAACGTGCCGGTTCCGCCTCCTGCACCGGTTTATGAGAGAAACACCATGGCTGCCGAAGCGCTGTTCGATCACGACAAGTCAACACTCAAGCCAGCCGGCAAGGAAGCATTACAAGACCTCGGTGATACTATCAAGGCCAAGGGTGCACGCGTCGTCGACATCGATGTTATCGGACACACCGACAGCGATGGTAGCGAAGAGTACAACCAGGCACTCTCCGTACGCCGCGCACAGTCCGTCAAGGACTATTTGGTCAGTGAAGGCGTAGATCCTGCCATCATCGACGTCAGCGGCCAGGGCGAACTCAACCCGGTCGTCAGCAATGCTACCAAGGAAGGTCGTGCCCAGAACCGTCGTGTTGATATTCTTGTCGGTGTAACTGCCCCGATGGAATAAGACTCCGGTCTGCAGTCTCAAAAACCCGTCACCTGGCAGCAGGTGGCGGGTTTTTTTTATGCGCCAGGCAGCAGTCGCGGACGGCTACCCGACCGGGTCAAGCCTCCGTTATACTTCCAGACATCAGAAACCGCAGAACAATCATATGACTGAAGTCGACACGCTCATTCACGCCCGCTGGCTGGCACCGGTTGAACCGGTGGCGACCGTTTATGAGCACCACAGCCTTGTCATACAGGAAGGTCGCATTCTGGACATCCTGCCGACCGACCGGGCGATCAGCACCTATAACGCAGACATAGAACACTCACTGGATCGCCACCTGCTGATACCCGGACTGATTAACGCACATACACATGCCGCCATGTCCCTGTTACGCGGCCTTGCTGACGACCTGCCACTGCACGAATGGCTCAATGAACATATCTGGCCGGCGGAGACACGCTGGGTAAACGAAGAATTTGTACATGATGGTACCCAGCTGGCAATGGCAGAAATGCTGCGCTGCGGCACCACCTGTTTCAATGACATGTACTTTTTTCCGGATATCAGTGCACGCGCCGCTGCACATTGCGGCATGCGCGCCAGCATCGGCCTGATCGTTCTGGACTTTCCGACCATATGGGCACGTGATGCGGATGAATACATATCAAAAGGGCTGGCCGTACATGACCAGTACCGCAGTGACCCGCTGATCACCACCCTGTTTGCGCCGCATGCACCCTACACGGTCTCGGACAAACCGCTGGAACATATCCGCGTACTCGCTGATGAACTGGACATAGGCATTCACATGCACATCCACGAAACAGCCGAGGAAATTGACAAGGCCATCGAACTGACCGGCAAGCGACCGCTACAAAGACTGCATGAACTGGGGCTCACCTCGCCAGCCCTGCTCGCCGTTCATATGACACAGCTAAGCACTGAGGACATCAGTGACTATGCCACCAGTGGCGGACACGTGGTGCACTGCCCGGAGTCCAACCTGAAACTGGCCAGCGGCTTCTGCCCGACCCAGGCGCTGACAACAGCCGGAGTCAATGTCGCGCTGGGCACTGACGGCGCTGCCAGCAACAATGACCTCGACATGCTTGGCGAGATGCGTACCGCAGCACTGCTGGGCAAGGCGGTCAGTAATGATGCCAGCGCCTTGCCGGCAGATGAAATCCTGCGCATGGCGACCATCAATGGCGCACGCGCGCTGGGCATCAGCGACCATACCGGCTCACTGGTGAAGGGAAAATGGGCAGATATGACGGCTGTCTGCATGGATACACTGGAAACGCAGCCATTATATGACCCTGTTTCACAACTGGTGTACGCTTGCGGGCGTGATCAGGTAACGGATGTCTGGGTGGCCGGACAACACCTTCTAAAGGACCGCTGCCTGACTACTCTGGATAGTAACGACATTATCGAACGCGCCCGCGAGTGGAAAACTCGTATCAGCAGCTAACAGGCATAACACCCGATGACAGCAACCACACATAACGTCGATGCTGACGAAATTGAAAAATTTGAAAAGCTGGCAGGTCGCTGGTGGGACCCGAACAGTGAATTCAAGCCATTGCACGATATCAATCCACTGCGTCTTGATTATATTGACAGGCTTGCCCCGCTGAAAGACAGAAAAATCATTGACATCGGTTGTGGTGGCGGCCTGCTGACCGAAGGTATGGCGAAACGCGGCGCACACGTTATCGGTATCGACATGGGCAAGGCGCCGCTGACCATTGCCCGCCTGCACCAGCATGAATCCGGACTGGACATCGACTACCGCCAGACAACCGCCGAGCACATGGCTGCCACAGAGAGCGGCAGCTTTGACACGGTGACCTGCCTCGAGATGCTTGAACATGTGCCGGATCCGGCCGCTGTCATCGCTGCCTGCGCACAACTGATCAAGGATGACGGCCGGGTATTCCTGTCCACCATTAACCGCAACCCCAAGGCCTACCTGTTTGCCGTCATCGGTGCCGAGTACCTGTTGCGACTGCTGCCGAAGGGCACGCATGACTACAGCAAATTCATTCGCCCTTCCGAGATGGAAAAATGGGCGCGCGCTGCCGGACTGCAAATGACAGACCTCACCGGCATGAGCTATAACCCGCTGACCCGGGAATACAAACTTGGCTCTGACGTGTCAGTCAACTATATGGCATGCTTTTGCAAGACCTGATGACCCGCACCCTGCCGGCTGCCACCACCCGCACCATCCTCTTTGACCTGGATGGCACCCTGCTTGATACCGCGCCAGACCTGGCCGACGCGCTAAATAGCCTGCTGCAGGAAAACCACTGCGGACCACTGCCCTACGAGCACATT
>CAJQPV010000121.1 GCA_905480305.1 uncultured Gammaproteobacteria bacterium
TCTCCGATTGAAAAGATTGCCCCGGGCGTGATTGCCCGCCAGTCGGTGGACGAGCCGGTGCAGACCGGACTCAAGGCCATCGACGCCATGGTGCCGGTTGGTCGTGGCCAGCGCGAGCTGATCATCGGCGACCGCCAGACCGGCAAGACCGCCGTGGCGATCGACGCCATCATCAACCAGAAGGGCACCGGCGTGAAATGTATCTACGTCGCCGTGGGCCAGAAGAACTCCTCGATCGCCACCGTGGTGCGCAAGCTCGAGGAACACGGTGCGATGGAACACACCATTGTCGTTGCTGCCGCCGCCGCCGAATCGGCAGCCATGCAGTACATTGCCCCGTACGCCGGCTGCTCCATGGGTGAATACTTCCGCGACCGCGGCGAGGATGCCCTGATCATTTATGATGATCTCACCAAGCAGGCCTGGGCGTATCGCCAGGTGTCGCTGTTGCTGCGTCGTCCGCCGGGTCGTGAGGCCTATCCGGGTGACGTGTTCTATCTGCATTCACGCCTGCTGGAACGTGCCGCACGCATCAACGCCGATGACGTCGAGAAGCGCACCAACGGCGCCGTCAAGGGCAAGACCGGTTCACTGACCGCGTTGCCGATCATCGAGACACAGGCCGGTGACGTATCCGCCTTCGTGCCAACCAACGTGATTTCCATTACAGATGGCCAGATCTTCCTCGAGTCCGACCTGTTCAACGCCGGTATTCGCCCGGCCATCAACGCCGGCCTGTCCGTGTCGCGTGTCGGTGGTGCCGCGCAGACCAAGATCATCAAGAAGCTCGGCGGCGGTGTGCGTCTGGCACTGGCGCAGTATCGTGAACTCGCGGCCTTCTCGCAGTTTGCATCTGACCTCGACGAGACCACCCGCAAGCAGCTGGAACGCGGCCAGCGTGTTACCGAACTGAAGAAACAGAAACAGTATTCGCCGTTGTCGGTTGCCGAGATGGCGGTATCACTGTTTGCCGCGGACCAGGGCTACATTGATGACGTTGATAATCACAAGGTCGTTGATTTCGAAAACGCATTGCACGGTTACATGGATGCCAACCAGACGGAACTGATGGACAAGATCAATGCCTCCGGCGACTACAATGACGAGATCGAGGCGGGCCTGCGTGCTGCAGTTGAGGATTTCAAGGCGAACGGCAGCTGGTAGTCCCGGCGCAATCCCGCAAACAGAGATGATGGTGACAGGATAAAAAATGGCAGGCGCGAAGGAAATCCGCACTCAGGTTGCGAGCATCAAGAACACGCAGAAGATCACCAAGGCGATGCAGATGGTGGCGGCGAGCAAGATGCGCAAGGCACAGGAGCGCATGCTGGCGACGCGTCCCTATGCGGACAAGATTCAGAATGTCGTGGCACACTTGTCACATGCGCATCCGGAATACCATCATCCCTACCTGGTCGAGCGCGAGACAAAGCGGGTTGGTTTGATTGTGATCTCCACTGACCGCGGCCTCTGTGGCGGTTTGAATACCAACCTGTTCAAAGCAGTGATTACTGCCATGAAGGAATGGGATGCGGCCGGACTGGAAATCGACTTGACCCTGCTTGGCACCAAGAGCAATGCCTTTTTCAAGCACATCGGTGGCAATATCACCGCCAGCGCCACGCACCTCGGTGATGCCCCGTCGATCGTTGAGTTGATCGGTACCGTCAAGGTCATGCTGGATGCCTATGCAGACGGCAGTATTGACCGGCTGTGTCTGGCGCATAACGTCTTCGAGAACACCATGACCCAGAATCCGCTGATAAAACAGTTGATTCCGATAGTTGACGAAGCCGATGAGCAGCTCAAGACCCACTGGGATTATATCTACGAGCCGGACTCAAAGCCGGTCATGGATGCGCTCATGATTCGTTATATCGAATCGCTGGTCTACCAGGGCGTGGTCGAGAATGTTGCCTGCGAACAGGCGGCACGCATGGTGGCCATGAAGTCGGCGACAGAAAATGCAAATGACCTCATTGACGAGCTGCAGCTGATCTACAACAAGGCGCGGCAGGCAGCGATCACCCAGGAGATTTCCGAAATCGTCAGCGGTGCAGCGGCGGTTTAGTAGCGATACATAAATTTATTGCAATCGCGCACACGCTGCGCGCCTGCAATGCGAAATTGAAGATTTGGATATGAGGATAACATCATGAGTGCTGGCAATATTATTGAAATCATCGGGGCAGTTGTCGACGTGGAATTTCCGCGTGACAGCATACCGAAGATCTATGATGCGCTGAAGGTTGACGCAGCAGATCTGACCCTGGAAGTGCAGCAGCAGCTGGGTGACGGCGTAGTGCGCACCATTGCCATGGGATCAACAGACGGCGTCAGACGGGGTCTTGAAGTACTCAACACCGGCGCGCCCATTAGCGTACCGGTGGGTGAAAAGACCCTCGGCCGCATCATGGATGTACTCGGCGAACCGGTCGACGATGCCGGTGAAATCGGTGCCGAAAGCCGGCTACCCATTCACCGCACAGCGCCGGCCTATGCCGATCAGGCAGGGACCCTGGATGTGCTGGAAACCGGCATCAAGGTGATTGACCTGATCATGCCTATTGTCAAAGGTGGCAAGGTTGGCCTGTTCGGTGGCGCCGGCGTTGGCAAGACCGTAACGCTGATGGAATTGATTCGTAACATTGCGGCCGAGCACAGTGGTTACTCCGTATTCGCCGGTGTCGGTGAGCGTACCCGTGAGGGTAACGACTTCTACCATGAAATGAAGGAAAGCGGCGTGCTCGACAAGGTATCGCTGGTATACGGGCAGATGAACGAGCCCCCCGGCAACCGCCTGCGTGTGGCGCTGACCGGCCTGACCATGGCCGAGCATTTCCGTGACGAGGGCCGTGACGTGCTGATGTTCATCGACAATATCTACCGTTACACGCTGGCCGGTACCGAGGTGTCTGCCCTGCTGGGCCGCATGCCGTCGGCCGTGGGCTACCAGCCGACACTGGCCGAGGAAATGGGCGTGCTGCAGGAGCGCATTACCTCTACCAAGACCGGTTCGATTTCATCCTTCCAGGCCGTGTATGTGCCTGCGGACGATCTCACCGACCCGTCACCGGCCACTACCTTTGCACACCTTGACGCCACGCTGGTGTTGTCCCGGCAGATTGCCGAACTGGGCATCTACCCGTCTGTGGATCCGCTGGATTCCACCTCGCGTATCCTCGATCCCAATGTCGTCGGCCAGGATCACTACGACACGGCGCGCGCCGTACAGGGTACGCTGCAGCGTTACAAGGAACTCAAGGACATTATCGCCATCCTCGGTATGGATGAATTGTCGGACGAAGACAAGCTGGTGGTGACCCGGGCGCGCAAGATCCAGCGCTTCCTGTCACAGCCGTTCTTTGTGGCCGAGACCTTTACCGGTACCGCCGGCAAGTATGTGCCACTGAAAGACACCATTGCCGGTTTCAAGGGAATTATCAACGGTGAATATGATGACCTGCCGGAACAGGCGTTTTATATGATCGGCAGCATTGATGAAGCAACGGAGAAGGCGAAGAGCCTGTAACGGACTAAACTGATGGCTATGACACTACACGTTGACATCGTCAGCGCTGAAGACGAGATTTTCTCGGGGACAGCCACGATGGTCTTCGCCCCTGCCGAGATGGGCGAGGTGGGCATTGCGCCGCGCCATGCGCCCCTGTTGGCACGCCTGCAACCCGGTGAGGTCCGCGTGCAAACTCAGGAAGGCGAAGAACTGTCATTCTTTGTCTCCGGCGGCATGCTGGAAGTTCAGCCGCATATCGTTACGGTGCTCTCGGATACCGCGATTCGTGCCACTGATCTGGATGAAGCGCAGGCACTGGAAGCCAAGGAGCGTGCCGAGCACATGCTCGCCGACAAGTCGGCTGATATTGACTATGCCAAGGCACAATCCGAGCTGGCACAGTCGATGGCTCAGCTGGCCTCGATCAAGAAGCTGCGCGAAAGAAACTGATGTCCGCTCAGTCAGTCAATCAGAACAAGGTGGTTTCCTTTGTTTACTCGATTGTGGATGAGTCCGGCGAATTGCTGGAACAGTCCGATATACCCATCAGTTACGTCCACGGTGGCAAGCATGACCTGTTCGAAAAGGTCGAGCAGGGGCTGGATGGTGCGGTGGTCGGTGATACCGTCGCGGTACAGCTGACACCGGAAGAGGGCTTTGGGGCACATGATCCCGATTTGACCTATACCGACTCTATTGAGAATGTGCCGGATGAATTCCGCCGCATAGGCGCCGATGTGGAGATGATGAACGATCAGGGCGACTCGAAAAAATTTACCGTCACCCGGATTGAAGATGGAAAACTGACGGTCGACGGTAACCACCCGATGGCCGGCAAGACCATCATTTTTCGAATCAAGGTAACCGACATCCGCGATGCCACACCCGAAGAACAGGTGAA
>CAJQPV010000122.1 GCA_905480305.1 uncultured Gammaproteobacteria bacterium
GCTTGCAGTCGCCATCATCTTCTGCATGCTAATGGTGCTGAATATAGCCGGCATCCGCAAAATCCTGCCCTACTTCATTCTTTCCATTTTCCTCTGGTACGCCATGTATCTTTCCGGCGTACATCCAACACTGGCAGGGGTTCTTGGCGCATTCTCGGTACCGGCGCGCCCGAAATACAACCCGGACCGTTTCAGCCAGCAGGTCAGTGAACTGATGCAACGTTTCAATGACAGCCATGTGTCCGGGCAAAGCATCATGACCAATGACAAACTGCGCGCCATCGTGCAGACACTGGGTAATGGCATCTACGAGGTCGAAGCACCGCTGCAACGCCTTGAACACGCATGGCACCTGCCGGTCGCCTACCTGGTCATCCCGATATTCGCATTATTTAATGCCGGTATTCCGCTGGACCTGAGCGGCTTCGGCCAGACATTGATGCACCCGGTGACCATGGGCGTTTCGTTCGGACTGATCTTCGGCAAGGTTATTGGCATTGCCGGCAGTTGCTGGATAGCGCTGAAACTGAATATCGGACAATTACCGGCAGAAACACGCTTCACGCAGATTATCGGTGTCTCCCTGCTTGGCGGTATTGGCTTCACCATGTCCATCTTTATTGCCGAACTCGGCTTCATACACCAGCCGGAACTGTTGCTCATGGCGAAAACCGGCATCCTGTTTGCCTCACTGGTTGCCGGTGTGACGGGGTTTATCTGGCTGTACCTTGCCGGCAGCAGGAACACCTGACTGCCACGGGTAACAGCGGCGTACCTGCATGCCATTGAACCAGCAGCAAGCCGTTAATCTGCCGATAGCGGCACTGGTACTCGCCAACCTGGTACCGCTATTCGGGGTACTCTACCTGGGCTGGGATGTCGGCTCTATTGTTGTACTCTACTGGATAGAAAACCTGGTGGTCGGCGCTTACACACTGCTGAAGATGCTCATCACCGGCGGCAGCGGCGCACTCTCTCAAATGCTGTTCTTCTGCATACATTACGGTCTGTTCTGCGTAGTTCACGGTCTTGCAATACTGGAGCTGACCCGTTTTTCCGGCGAACTGGCAGAGTTGCCGGCACAGGGCGACTGGCCCGGGCCGCTGGTTTTAATACAGATGTTTATCGATCTGCTACGCCAGATCATCAATGCCGCGCCGGAAGAATTACTATGGGCCTGTGTTGCATTGTTACTCAGCCACGGGGTGTCTTTTCTGCTGCTGTTTATCGGTCAGCAGGAATACCGCCATAGCACCACAAAAAAACTGATGCATGCCCCCTACAAGCGCATTGCCGTTCTGCAAGTCACCGTCATTGCAGGTGGTTTTCTGGTCACCGTACTCGGCTCGCCCACCGGTATGCTGGTGGTGCTGGTTGCGCTGAAAACCGGAATCGATATCATGCTGCATAATCGCTCACACAAAGCGGGTACTGCCGCTGATAACAACAGCGAACCAAAACAAGCCACAGGAGAACAGCAATGGAAGTAGGTGGAATTTTCGGGCTACTGATATTAATTGCCAATGTATGGGCTATTCTGAACATATTTCAAAGCTCGGCGGACACTGTCAAGAAAGCAATCTGGATTGTTCTGGTACTGCTGTTACCGTTGCTGGGTGTCATTATCTGGTACTTTGCCGGCCCGCGCGAAGGCTGAACACACCCGGTGAACACCAACATTGATGACAAACACGGCCCGGGGATTCGCCTGCATCCACCGATCATTTACGCTATCAGCATTCTGAGCGGGATCGGGCTCAACAATTTCTGGCCACTGGCGATGCCCTATGGACTGCAGAACCGTAGCTACGGCATTACACTGATAGTTATTGCCTTGCTACTGGCGGCCTGGTCACTGTATGAATTCTACAAGGCCGATACCGACGTGCGCCCCGACAAGCCGGACAGTGCGCTGCTGACTTCAGGCCCCTACCGGTTTACACGCAATCCGCTCTATATCGTGTTGACTCTTGCGCAATTGACAGTCGCTATCTGGCTTAACAATCTCTGGATAGTGCTGCTCGTCATCCCGTCCGTCATTGTCATTTCACGCTATGCGATTGCACGCGAGGAACGCTACCTGCAAACACTGTTTGGACAGCCATATATGGACTACAAAAAACGCGTACGACGCTGGCTATAATGGATATTTTTAAAAAACTGTTCGCTAAAAAAGACCCTGCGCCAACAGCTATCGAAGCAGCATGCAGAATTATTGACCGCTTCGCTACGGCCACATCTTCAAGCATTGACCGTGAGGATCTTGCCCGTTACCCCGCCAGGCAATTCAAGGTCATGGCATTTCATTACGGCGCAATTGAATACCTGTCACACCAGCTCGGACTTGATGAAACACAGACGCTGGGCGTATTCGTGGTCTTTATGAGAACCTATTTCAGCATGCCGATCACAGAAACCGGCAGCATCAGCGAGCGCCTGCAAGGCTTCCGCGACAAACCTGACGAACGCCGGTTTTTTGAAGCAGGCCTTGATGTTTTCCGCCGCTGGGACGAACAGAATGACCAGCAGGCCCCGCTGGAACTGGGCGAACTGCTGAAAAAATATTGAGCAGCCGCGCCCTGAAATAGCGGATATATACCTGTTAAATAATACGGTTTATTGGCAAGATGTTACCCGCTCCAAAACAGCTACAAGCAATTGCGGACACGCAGTCAATTGTTTTCTGGTAACATTATTACGATGCCGAAGTCCACTTACCCCCTGCTACACCGTATAAATTCCCCTGCTGACCTGCATGACCTTGAGGAATCCGAGCTGCTGCAACTCGCTACCGAGTTGCGTGAGTTCCTGATTGAATCAGTCTCCAGCACCGGTGGTCACCTGTCTGCCGGCCTTGGCACTATAGAGTTAACCATTGCCCTGCACCGGGTTTTCAACACACCTGAAGACAGGCTGGTGTGGGATATCGGGCACCAGGCCTACCCGCACAAGATTCTCACCGGCCGCCGCGATGCCATGCACAGCCTGCGCCGCGAAGGGGGGCTGAGCGGTTTTCTGAGTCGCTCCGAAAGTGAATATGACAGTTTTGGCGCCGGCCATTCCAGCACCTCGATCAGTGCCGCGCTGGGTATGTCGGCCGTTGCCGCGATGGAGGGCAAGGGACGCCAGAGCGTGGCCATTATCGGTGACGGCGCCATGACAGCCGGCATGGCCTACGAAGCACTCAACAATGCCGGCGACGCTGACAGCGACCTGCTGGTTATCCTCAACGACAACAAGATGTCGATCTCCCGCAACCGCGGCGCCATGCACAACTACCTGGCACGCATTCTCTCCGGGCACTTCTATACCGGGGTACGCCAGCGTAGCAAAAGCATACTGCACAGATCACCACGCCTGAGCCGCTATGCTCGCCGCCTGGAAGAACATATGAAGGGCTTGTTCCTGCCCGGCACCCTGTTTGAGGAACTGGGATTCAACTACATCGGCCCGATTGATGGTCATGATATTCCGCTACTGCTGGCTACACTGCACAACCTGCGCGACATAAAGGGACGCCGTTTCCTGCATATCGTCACGCAAAAGGGCAAAGGCTATCAGCCGGCAGAGAAGGATCCCTGCAACTACCACGGCGTCACCCCTTTCAACCGTGCAGTCGGCATGGAGAAAAAGACCGGCAAAAGTAAAACCTACACACAGGTGTTCGGTGAATGGCTGTGCGACATGGCAGCGGCAGACAAGCGTCTCACCGGCATCACCCCGGCCATGCGTGAAGGTTCCGGACTCGCCGCCTTTGCAGAGAAATTTCCGCAACGCTATTTTGATGTCGGCATTGCCGAGCAACATGCGCTGACCTTTGCAGCCGGCATGGCCTGTGAGGGCATGAAACCGGTGGTTGCCATTTACTCAACTTTTCTGCAACGCGCCTATGATCAATTGATACACGATATTGCCCTGCAAAACCTGGATGTAACTTTTGCCATCGACCGTGCCGGACTGGTTGGAGCAGATGGCGCAACCCATGCCGGCGTATTTGATCTCAGCTTCCTGCGCTGCATTCCCAACATGCTGGTAATGGCTCCCGCTGATGAAAGGGAATGCCGGCAAATGCTCACCACGGCCTATCAATATAACGGACCGGCAGCGGTACGTTATCCGCGTGGTAGTGGCAGCGGCACACTGCCTGACGCAGCACTGGATACCTTGCCCATAGGCAAGGCGGAGATCGTCCGCCAGGGACAACACGTGGTTATCCTGGCATTCGGCAGCCGGGTTGCTGCTGCATTGGCGGCTGCTGAAGCTGTAAACGCCACTGTTGTCAACATGCGCTTCATCAAGCCGCTGGATGCCGACATGATAGCTGCCATGGCAAAAGAGCACAGACTGATTGTCACTGTTGAAGAAAACGTATTGCAGGGTGGCGCCGGTTCAGCTGTTAATGAATGCCTGCACCAACAGGCTGCCGACAACCACATCATCAACCTCGCCATTGCTGACGCCTTCATTGACCATGGCGATCATGAGCAACAGCTTGCTGCATGCGGCCTGGATGCAACAGGTATTGTTGCAGCAATCAACGCTGCGGACAACGGCCACATACTCTCATCCTCACAAGTGGAATCCGGCCTCGCAGGCAGTTAACTGTCGACTTGCAAGCTTATGTTAAGCTTGCCTCTGGTTGGCCAATAAAAAATATAACCTCCGGTGCAACAACAGCAACTGACGGAGAGCAGTATTAGATGAAGCGTTCGACAGAGATTTTTTTCCGCCGCGACGAAACTGCCCGCGAGCAGGTCACACTGCCTGCACAGTTATTCAACCGTTGCCTGCTGCTATTAAACCATTCACCCACAGCCAGCGTATTTGTGCCCGTCCGCAACATGCAGCTACAGGCCGTTATCGACCATGATGAAATCATTTTCGTCGACAATCATGGTTACGCCGTCAAGGATGGACACGGCGGTCGTCTGATCGTACTGGCATGGGAAATGGCCTTTCACAGCTCACGCGATTCGCTGAATGAACCGGTGCCCATTGAAGTGGTGTACTACGGACCTGAACGACACGAGGTCCACCGCCGCCTGATGAGTGAATTTACCGCGTCACTGAACAGCCTGGAAGCCAGACTGAAGCAGGGAGAAACAGATAACAGGGCCGCGACAATTTTACCGTTCAGGCAGTAGTCCTGTATTGACAGACTCAGGCCGCGCAGCCAACCCAGAAGCTCATATCCTTGTCGAGAAACTCCTGCCAGGACATGTAATGGGTACCGTCACAGGAAAACGTCAGGCTGACCAAACCGTTAAAAATATTGATCGATGCAGAGCGCAGGTAAAGGGTTTCATCGGCCAGGCGCAACTGCCGCATGCCATTTAAAATGGCCGCAACACTCTCCTGCGGGATAGCCGCATCCGCCGGATAAGGGCAGCGTGGATATAGCAGGCA